>JAHFTG010000129.1 GCA_023269455.1 Opitutaceae bacterium
TTTGGTCGCAAGTAAGCACAGCAGTCGGCCCAAGGATAACCCGATAACCCTGCGTTCCCTTAAAATCTGATATTTTTATGCATTCGCTGGATCATCTTTTCATTCAAAACAAAACGTGGGCCGAAAGCATTCGCGCGAAGGATCCCCAGTTCTTCGCGAAACTGGCCGCCCAGCAAAACCCGGAGTATCTCTGGATCGGCTGCTCCGACAGCCGCGTGCCGGCCAACGAAATCCTCGGGCTTCTGCCTGGCGAGATTTTCGTGCATCGCAACATCGCCAACGTGGTCGTCCATACCGACCTGAACTGTCTTTCCGTGATCCAGTTCGCCGTCGATGTGCTGAAGGTGAAGCACATCATGGTGGTGGGTCACTACGGTTGCAGCGGCGTCGGCGCGGCGTTGCGGTGCGAGCGGATCGGCTTGGCCGATAACTGGCTGCGGCACGTGCAGGACGTGAAGGAAAAGCACGATGGCTGCCTGTGCACAGTGCCCGACGGCGTTTCGCGCAGCATGAAGCTGTGCGAGTTCAACGTCATCGAACAGGTGGATAATGTCTGCAAAACCTCGATCGTGCGCGACGCTTGGGCGCGCGGCCAGGAGCTGCACATCCACGGTTTTGTTTACGGTCTCAAGGACGGCCTTCTGCATGATCTGCATTGCTCGGCCAGCGATGGCGAGCAGGCGGCCGTCAGCTACAAATCCGCAGTCGCTGCTTTGAGCGCCGGCTGAGTTTTCCCCCTGCGGATTTTTGGACGCAAAAAAACCTGCGGCGAGAACCGCAGGTTTTTGTTGATCGGAAGAATCCGGAATCTGAAATCAGGCGCGGCCCATGTAGCTGCCGTCGGCGGTGCTGATGCGGATGATTTCGCCTTCCTTGATGAAGAGGGGAACGCTGACCACGAGACCGGTTTCGAGGGTCGCGGGTTTCTGCACGTTCGAAGCGGTGTCGCCCTTGATGCCATCGGAGCTCTCGGTGACTTTGAGATTCACGGAGGAGGGCAGTTCGACGGTGAGGGGCTTCTCATCGACGAAGAGCACGTCAACCTTGCCGTTGGCGGTGAGGTAGTTCTTCGAATCACCGATCAGTTGGGCGGAAAGCTCGATCGTCTCGAAGGTGTCCGGATCCATGAACGCGAAGTTTTCGCGGTCGGCGTAGCTGAACTCGAGGGTCTTCTTTTCGGTGGGGAGCACCTCGATGGTGTCGGTCGAGGCGAAGCGCTGGTCGAGCGCCTTTCCGTAGCGAAGGTTGCGCATCTTGACCTGCACGAAGGCGCGCAGATTGCCCGGCGTGCGGTGCATGGTTTCCATGACGAGGTGGGGCTCGCCGTTGAATTTGATGACTTGGCCTTTGCGGATGTCGTTGGCTGAGGGCATGACTGGATCGAGGGTTTTGAGTTGTTAAAGGGGTAGGGTGTAAGGCCCGCCGCGAGGGAGTGTCAAGGCTCGGCCCACATCGGGACTTGCGCTTTAACGGCGCATACTGAGACTCCGCGCCAAACCCTTATGAAACAACGCACGCTCGCGCGCGCCGTCTCGATCCAAGGCACGGGCCTTCACACTGGCAACCCCGTCACGCTGACTTTCAAGCCGGCGCCGGTCGATTACGGCATCGTATTCAAACGCCTAGACCTCAACGGACACCCGGAGGTCAAGCCCCGCATCGAACTCGTGGGCGATCTCGTGCGCAACACCACCGTCCAGGACGGCCACACAAAAATCCACCTCGTCGAGCACGTGCTCAGCGCCCTCAGCGGCTGCGGCGTGGACAACGTCCTCGTCGAGATCGACTCGGCCGAGCCGCCGATCATGGACGGCTCCGCCAAGCCCTTCGTGAATCTCATCCTCGAGGGCGAGCCGGTCGAGCAGGACAAGGATCGCGAGTATTTCGTGCTCGAAGAGCCGGTGTCCGTCACGCGTGGCAACTCCTCGATCATCGCGCTGCCTTGCGACGAGCTTAAGATCACCTGCACCTCGTCGGACGACCGGGGCATTCACACCCAGCACATCACGCTCACGATCGACCCGGATGTTTACATCACGCAGGTCGCCGCGTCGCGCACGTTCACGGTTTACGAGGACATCGAGGAACTCATCAAGCTCGGCAAGATCAAGGGCGGCTCGCTCGACTGCGCCGTCGTCATCAAGGGCGACAAGATCATCTCCAAGGAGCCGCTGCGCTTTAAGGACGAGTTCGTGCGCCACAAGATACTCGATATCATCGGCGACATCGTGCTGCTGGGCATGCCGCTCAAGGCGCACATCGTCGCCACCCGGCCAGGCCACGCGATCAACGCCGAGCTCACGAAGCTCCTCTTCGCCAAACTCGAAGAAAAGCGCAAAGGCCCGAAAAAGAAGTCCCGCCCGTCCAAGGTTCTGCCCTCCGAGACGAGCCTCGATATCCGCCGCATCCTCGACACGTTGCCGCACCGTTATCCGTTTGTGATGGTTGACCGCGTGGTCGAGTTCATCGGCGAGGACGAACTCGTCGCCATCAAAAACGTCACCATCAACGAGCCCTATTTTCAGGGGCACTTTCCCGGCAATCCCGTGATGCCCGGAGTGCTCCAGCTTGAAGCGATGGCGCAGGCGGCCGGCATCCTCATGCTTCGTCGCGGCAGCAGCGAAGGGCGCACCTCGTTTTTCATGAGCGCCGACAAGGTGAAGTTCCGCAAGCCCGTCCGTCCCGGCGACCAGATCATCATCAACGCCAAGCTCACCAAGTCGCGCGGCAACAAACTCGCGCAGGCCGAGTGTAACTGCACCGTGGACGGCACCGTCGTATCATCGGCCGAACTGCTGTTCGCCATCATCGACAACAGCGAGATCGACTGAGTCCATGCCCGTCCACATCCACCCCACGGCCATCATCGAACCCACCGCCCGCATCGGAGCGGACGTGGAAATAGGCGCCTTCGCCTACATCGGCGGCACGGCGCAGATCGGCGATGGCGCCCGCATCCATCACCACGCCTCCGTCGAGGGCAACACCGTCCTTGGCCCGGGCTGCGAAGTGTTCCCTTACGCCAACATCGGCGCGAAGTCTCAGGATCTCAAATACAAGGGCGGCAACCCGGGCGTGCGCATCGGCGCGCGCAACGTGTTCCGCGAATACGTCACCGTCCACGCTGCCACCAACGACGGCGACTTCACGGTGATCGGCGACGACAACACCATTCTCGCCTACAGCCATGTGGCGCATGATTGCGTGTTGGGCAGCCACATCGTGACCAGCAACGGCGTGATGCTGGCCGGCCATGTCACGGTCGAGGATCACGTCGTGATCGGCGGCTACGGCGGTGTGCACCAATTCTGCCGCATTGGCGCGTATGCCATGCTCTCGGCCACGGCGAAGCTGGTGCATGACCTGCCGCCGTTTTTTATCGCCGACGGGACGCCCGCCGGTGTGCGTGCCTACAACAAGGTCGGTTTGGAGCGCAACGGTTACACGGCCGAGCAGCTTGAGCGGGTGCGCAGCATCTACCGTGTTCTTTACCGTGACGGCCTCAACCGCACGCAAGCCCTCGAAAAACTCGCGGCGCACCCGCAGGCTCAAAGCGCCGAGGTGCAGCGCGTGCTGGCGTTCGCCGCCAAGAGCGAGCGAGGTCTGGCCCCGGTCGGGGGTGGGTAGGAGTTTAATCGCTCGCTTTGCGTTGATTCCAAATCCGTGGCGCAAGCCCGCCGAGCTTGCTGTTTTATACTCTGCCAAATCCTAGCCGGATAAAATCGCCTACCCTCGGACGAAGCGGATCGTGATAGGGTAGCGATAGGGCAGGTTTTCCGAGCTTTTGATCGCCGCCAGGATCGAGAGCACCACGTAGAGGATGAAGAGCACGCCGCCGAGGACGAAACCCACCCCGATAAAACAGAGCGGGATGAGTAGGATGGTATAGAGCAAGAGCGAGAGGTGGAAATTCAGTGCTTCGCGGGCGTGTCCGGTGACAAAAGCCGATTCCTGCTTCATCACCAGATACACGATCAACGGGAGGATAATCGGCGCTCCAACCACGCCCGACAGGTGGCACGCGATGCACCAGAGGCGGTCGCTGGATGAAACGGGGAGGGGCGAAATCGGTGTGTCCAAGGTGTTCATGGCGCGGCGTCGGGTGTGGCTTGGCGGGACGCTTACTTCTTTTTGTAAACCACGGCGGGATCGAAGAGGGGCTTTGAGATGAAATCCAATTTGAAACTCGTGCCCTCGGCGGCGGCATCGAGATCGGTGAGCTGGCGGTAGAAGCAGCTCTTGTAGCCGTTGTGACAGGAGGCGTTGGTCGCGCCGCTTTGCTCGACCTTGATGAGCAGGACGTCCTGGTCGCAATCGACGTAGAGTTCCTTCACCCATTGGACGTTGCCCGACTCTTCGCCTTTTACCCAGAGCTTGTTGCGCGAGCGGCTCCAGTAGGTGGCTTTTTTGGTCTTCAGTGTGTGCGCGAGCGACTCGGCGTTCATGAAGGCGAACATCAAGATCTGACCGGTGGCGATATCCTGCGTGATGCAGGGGACGAGGCCGTCGGCGCCGAACTTGGGCTGAAGCGTGGTGCCGAGTTCGATCTCGGCGAAGGTGGTGCGGGCGGGGAAGGACATGGAGGAATTTACGATTTTGGATTTACGAATTGCGATTTTATCGGACGCGGCGGCGGATGATTTTTTAATGTCGGGCGGCGAGCTCGCGGAGGTAGTCGTAGCTGTAGAGGCCGGTGCGGTGGCCGTCGCTGAAATCGAAGCGGATGGCGTAATTGCCTACCTGTTCCCAGCCAGTGACCGTCACGCCTGGGAATTTCTTCGGGCCATCGCCGCCGTATTGATTCCCAAGGATGTCGCGTTCGCCGATATTTTGGGCGCTGGGCGAGGCCGCGCGCAGGGCTTCCATCGGGTAATAGCTTTCCGCGCCGTCGCTCCATACGATGGCGACCTCTTGGCCGATGAGCTGGATGTTGGCGGGGTTTTGCACGGTGGGAGGGTTTAAGGTGCGCGTTTTCGTGTTTAGGGTAAAACAATTTTTACGCTCGCCGCCGGTGCGCGGGGCACGTGGGCTTAAGGCAACATGCTCGTTCATACGGTTATTTTCTATTTGCGCGGTGATATTACGGATACGCAGAAAACGGAGTTTCGCCAGGAGGGGCTGGAATCGCTCCGGGCGATCACCTCGGTGCATGCGCTTCATATCGGCGTGCCCGCCGCGATTCCGCCGCGGCCGGTGGTGGACGCGAGCTACACCTTCGCGATCAGCGCGTTGTTTGCCGATGTGGCCGCGCACAACGCCTACCAGATCGATCCGCTGCATCTGGCGTTCGTCAACCGATTCAAAAGTTATTGGACGCGCGTGCAGATCTACGACGCGGAGTGAGAGGCATTTTTTTGAATTTTTTATAAAAGAGTCGGAGCATATGATCACCGGCGTGCATATCGCCGGTTCATGGGACGAAGAATGCCGCTGCATGGGACAACTGATGATCGACGAGTTCGTGCGGTGGAATCACGGCGAGTGACGTGATGCCTCGAAATCGAGCCACTTGAAGAGTTAGTCTGGGCCTAACCAAAAGGAACCAGACAAAATGAAAGGAAAACGCTACGCGACAGAGGACAAGATCCGCATCTTGCGGGAGGCCGACGGCGGCCGGAGCATCGTGGAGGTCTGCAAGGAGAGGAACATCTCGGAGGCGACCTTCCACCGTTGGAAAAAACAGTTCGGGCAGATGGACCTCAACGAGGCGAAGCGCCTGAAGGAACTGGAACGGGAAACCCCCGAGCTTAAAAAGATGCTGGCGGAGGCGCTGCTGGCGAAGCGGGTCCTGGAGTATGTGGTCGAAAAAAATTATGAGCCCGGGGCACAAAAAACAGATGATAAAGGCCGTCGTGGGCGACGGCCTGTGCTCCGGGCGGAAGGGATGTCGGATCATGAGGCTGGCGAGCAACTCTGGACCCTCACCGAGGCCAGGGTCGTCATCGAGGACTTGCGTATCCAATGCAACACCCAGCGGCCCCGCAGTAAGCTCGGCTATCAAAGCCCCGTGAAATACGCCGCCCAACTCTCCCGATCTCCGGCGGAGGGAGGCCGTAGGCTGACCGGAGCCGCAGATCGACAAACCACAACCATCACCACAACCTCAACTCATCGCTCGGACCAACTCTTCGCGTGGCTCGAAAAAATGTGTCCCGTCAGGGCACCAATCTCCACCCGTCCGCTGCACCGCGAGCCACTCCATAGAATCATTACGTCTCCGGTTAATCGCGTTATCAAACAGCGGACCGCCGATCGCATCGACAAACGGCCCGGTG
>JAHFTG010000130.1 GCA_023269455.1 Opitutaceae bacterium
GCGAATGTTCGTTGAGCGCGGGGAACCTGCTCAAGCGTCCGGGAAAGTTTCGCTGGCGCGACTGTTTCGAGGAGATGCAAAACTGCAGGGCGATGGCGCTGCCCATCGTGAGCCTGATCAGCCTGCTGATAGGCCTGATCATGGCCTACCAGTCGGCGGTGCTGATGCGGCAATTTGGGGCGGACATCTATGTGGCCGACGCGGTGGGGCTCGTGATGGTGCGCGAGATGGGCGCGATGATGACGGCGATGATTCTCGCGGGGCGCACGGGCGCGGCGTTTGCGGCGACGCTGGGCAACATGAAGGCTAACGAGGAGATCGATGCGCTTTCGACGTTCGGCATCCGGCCGGTGGATTTTTTGGTGATGCCCCGGCTGGTCGCGCTGGCGTTGATGATGCCGCTGCTCGCGCTCTACGCCAACGGTCTCGGCATCCTCGGCGGCATGGCGGTGTCGCTGGGACTGCTGCACATCCCGCCGTCCGCCTACTGGGTGGAGACGCAGACGGCGATCGACCTGTCCGACATGGCGACGGGTCTGATCAAGGCTTCGGTCTTCGGTGTGCTCGTGGGTTTTGCGGGCTGTCACTGCGGCTTCCGTGCGGAACGCAGCGCGGCGGGCGTGGGCAGGGCGACGACATCGGCGGTGGTGACGGGGCTGTTGCTCATCATCGTCTTCGACGCGGTGTTTGCGGTGTTGTTTAACGTGGTGGGCCTCTGACGCGCATGAATCCCGCACCTCTCACTCCCGCCATCGAAGTCGTCGGCCTAGACTGCGGCTACGATGGCAACGTGTTGCTCCATGACCTCAATTTCACGGTGGGGCGTGGGGAGATTTTTTTCATCATCGGGGGCTCGGGCTGCGGCAAGAGCACGTTGCTGCGGCACATGATCGGGCTTAACCGGCCGACGGCGGGAGCGGTGCGGTTTTTTGGCGCGCCGTTCACGGATACGAACCCGGCGGGGCAGCGCGAACTGCTGAAAACCTTTGGCGTGCTTTATCAGGGCGGGGCATTGTGGAGCTCGCTCACGCTGCGCCAGAACGTGTGTCTCCCGCTGGAGGAATACACGACGCTCAGCGTGGCCGAGCGCGACGAGATCGTGGCGATGAAACTCGGGCAGGTCGGGCTCTCGGGCTACGAGGATTACTATCCGTCGGAGATCAGCGGCGGCATGAAGAAACGCGCGGGGCTGGCCCGGGCGCTGGCGCTCGATCCAGCCATCGTGTTTTTCGACGAGCCTTCGGCGGGACTCGATCCGCTGAGTTCGCGCAGCCTGGACGAGCTCATTCTTAACATCCGCGACACGTTGGGCACGACCTGCGTGGTCGTTTCCCATGAGCTGGCGTCGATCTTCGCGATCGCGGACCGTGTCATCATGCTGGACAAGGAAACCAAGGGCATCATCGCGGACGGCGATCCCCGGGTGCTGGCGCGCGAAGGCGCCGACGCGCGGGTGAAGCTGTTTCTCAATCGCGGCGAAGTCCTGTGAGCGTGTTTCACATTAAGCCTGTCCAACCGCGCCAACCTTTCCCAATACTCGCACCGTGAAGAACAAGGTCAGTCCCGCCATCGTCGGTCTTTTTGTGTTGGGCGCGTTCGTGCTCGGCCTCATCGCGTTGCTGGCGTTTGGGGGCGTGAACTTTTTCTCCAAGCCGGAGCGGTTCATCGTTTACTTCGACGAGTCGATCCACGGGCTCGACCTCGGCTCGCCCGTGAAGCTGCGCGGCGTGCGCGTGGGCCGTGTGGTGGATTTCAACCTTCGCTACGTGCCCGAGAAAAACAAATCGGTCGTCGCGGTGGTGTGCGAGCTGACGCGCAATGTCATCACCGATGAGCAGGGCCGCCCGCTTGACGTATCCGACCGCAAGCAGCTGCAGGGCCTCATCGATCATGGCCTGCGCGCGCAGCTTGGCGTGATCGGACTCGCGACGGGATTGCTCTTTGTGGAGCTCGATTTCATGGACCCGCAGGAATACCCCGTGCCGCCGAAAGGCGCGATGGATTCCAAGTATGTCGAGATGCCTGCCGTGCCCTCGGCGATCTCGCAGTTTCAAACCAATCTCACGCAGATTTTGGACAACATCAAGCAGGTCGATTTCGCAGGGCTTTCCCAGCAGGTGCAGGGTTTGCTGGTCGATGCCCGCAAGAAGCTCAACGCGATGGATACCGGCGCGCTCGTGGCCGAGTGGACGAAGGCCGGTGCCTCCGTGCAGCAGCTCACCTCTTCGCCCGAGTTGAAGGACACGCTCGCCAACATGAACGCGGCGTCCGTGAAACTGAACGGTATCCTTGCGAAGTTTGATCGCGAGGGTCCGTCGCCCGCGCAGATGGCCGACACGCTCAAGGATGCGCGCCAGGCGATCGCGTCCTTCACGGGCACGGTGGACACGCTGCAACATTTCATCAGCGCGCAGCAGAATCTAGGCGATGACGCCTCCCAGGCGTTTGTGCGTCTCGGCGAAGCGGCCTCGGCCGTGCGCGCGCTGGCCGATTACCTCGAACGCAATCCCAACGCCCTCCTCACTGGCCGCAAGTTGCCGGCCTCGGAACCCACGCGATGAACCTCTCTTTTTTTAAAAAAACCGTCCGCCCCGGCGCACTTTTGTGCGTGGGTCTGGCCATCTTTCTTTTCGCAGGTTGCTCGATCTTTCCGACGCCGCAGGCCGATCCGACCCACTACTACGTGCTCACGGCGCCGGCGTTTGCCGACCCGGGCCCGGCGCGGGCGGAGAATGCCCTGCGGGTCGGTCTGCGCCGGGTGGAAGTCGTGCCGTATCTCGGCGGCAAGGCCATGATCGTGCGCACGGCGGCCAATGAAATCGCCTACGAAGAATATGCGCGCTGGGCGGAGTTGCCCGCTGCGGGCATCGAGCGACTTTTGACGGCGCGTCTCCAAAGCTCCCCGAAGGTGGGGCGCGTTTATTTGCAGCCGTTCCCGTTTGACGGGCCGCGCGATTACGATGTGGGCGTGAGCGTGCTGCGCTGCGAAGGCGAGCGAAAGGCCGACGGCAAGACGGCGGTGAGTTTTGTCTGCACGGTCGAAGTGACCGAGGCCAAGGCGGGCGGCACGGTGGTTTTAAGGAAGACGTTTACCGCTCCGGCGACAGCGTGGGACGGGAAGGATTTCGGCAAGCTTGCGCTGCTGCTCAGCGATGCGGCATCCGCGCTCGGCGAGGAGATCGTCGGCGCGCTGCCGGCGAAGTGAGAGACAAAAAAGCCCCGACGAGCGCGTCGGGGCTTTTTGCTGTCTAAAGGCGGGGCGGCCCCCTGCTTCAATCCCTAGTCGGTTTACTTCCCGAGCGCGGTGGCGATGCGGACGAGGGCCTTCTCGACGTTTTCACGCGAGTTGAAGGCGCTGATGCGCACGTGGCCTTCACCGCACTTGCCGAAGCCGGCGCCGGGCGTGCAGACGACCTGGGCTTCGTTGAGAAGCTTGTCGAAGAACGCCCACGAATCGGTGCCCGTGTTGATCCAGATATAGGGTGCGTTGTCACCGCCGATGCAGGTGAAGCCGAGCTTGGTAACGGCGGCGCGGATGAGCGCGGCGTTCGCGAGGTAGAAGTCGGTCATGGCCTTCACCTCTGCCTTGCCCTCTGGCGTGTAGATGGCGGCGGCGGCTTTTTGGACGGGGTAGGAGACGCCGTTGAACTTGGTCGTGTGGCGGCGGTTCCAGAGGGCGTGGACGGGGTGGGCGTTGCCCGCGAGATCGTAGGCGACGAGCTTCTTGGGAACGACGGTGTAGGCGCAGCGGGTGCCGGTGAAGCCTGCCGTCTTTGAGAAGCTGCGGAACTCGATGGCGACCTCGTCGGCACCGGGGATTTCGTAGATGGAGTGGGGGATCTGCGGGTCGCGGATGTAGGCCTCGTAGGCGCTGTCGAAGAGAATGATGGCCTTGTTGGCTTTCGCGTAGGCGACCCACGCTTCGAGCTGCGCGCGGGTGGCGACGGCGCCGGTGGGGTTGTTGGGGAAACAGAGGTAGATCAGGTCGGTGGCGACCGACGGGATGGCGGGCACGTAGCCGTTGGCGGGCGTGGAATCGAGGTAGGTGATGCCGGCGTAGCGGCCGTCGAGGTTGGTGCCGGTGCGGCCGGCCATGACGTTGGTGTCCACGTAAACCGGATACACGGGATCGGGGATGGCGAGCTTGAGGCCCTCGGTGGCGAAGATTTCCTGGATGTTGCCGCAGTCGCACTTGGAGCCGTCGGAGACGAAAATCTCGTCGGCGGCGATGGGGCAGCCGCGGGCAACGTAGTCGTTGGCGGCAATGGCCTCGCGGAGGAACGCGTAGCCCTGCTCGGGGCCGTAGCCTTTGAACGTGGCGCGGGCGGCCATCTCGTCCACGCCGGCGTGGAAAGCCTTCAGCACGGAGGGCGCGAGCGGCTCGGTGACGTCGCCGATGCCGAGGCGGATGACCGGCTTGTCGGGGTTGGCGGTGGTGTAGGCCGTCACGCGCTTGGCGATGTCGGAAAAGAGGTAGGACGCCTTGAGTTTAAGGTAGTTTTCGTTGATGCGAATCATGGTGGGACGAAGGAGAGAACGTAAGAGTGGTGTTCTATGGGCGAAAAACTTGAATAAGCGGCGCAGCGGGGCTTAGTTCAAGCCTCGCGTTGCCCCACGACCCTATCGCTTCATGCAAACCATCACGTCGGTTTTTGAGATGCAGACGCTGGCCGAGGACCTCCGGTCCAAGGGCCAGATCATCGGCCTTGTGCCCACCATGGGCGCGCTTCACGACGGACATGTGAGCCTCATCAAGCTCGCCGCCGAGCAGGCCGACACGGTGGTGGTGTCGATTTTTGTGAATCCGACGCAGTTCGGGCCAAGCGAAGATTTTTCCAAATATCCGCGCTCGCTCGAAGAGGATGTCGCCGCGTGCGAGGCCGCCGGGGCCGACATCGTTTTCGCGCCCACGGTGGAGGAGATTTATCCGAAGGGTTACTCGACCTTCATCCTGGAGGAACACATCGCGAAGCCGCTCGAAGGTGTGTCGCGGCCTTCGCATTTTCGGGGCGTCACGACGGTGGTGGCCAAGTTGTTCAACATCGTGCGGCCCGACCTCGCGGTCTTCGGCCAGAAGGACGCGCAGCAAGTCGCGGTCATCAAGAAGATGGTCGCCGATCTTCACTTCACGGTCGATGTGGTCGTCGCGCCGACGCTGCGCGAGCCGGACGGCCTCGCGATCAGTTCGCGCAACCGCTACCTGAGCGCGACGCAGCGGATCGAGGCGCTGGTGCTCCACCGGGCACTCCGCAAAGCCCTTGAGATGGTCGCCGCCGGCGAGCGTCGCGTGGACCGGCTTATTGCCGAGGCCACGCATCTCATCGGCCAGCATCGCCGCGTGCGCATGATCTACGTTTCCATCGTGGATCGCACGACGATGGAGGCCGTCAAGGGTGAGATCACGCCCGGCAAAGCCGTCATGACGATCGCCGCGTGGGTCGATGAGGTCCGCCTGATCGACAACGAGGTGCTGTAAACCGCCGTGAGCAACTCCTACGACGTCCTCGTCATCGGCAGCGGCATCGCAGGCCTCAGCTTCGCGCTCAAGGTCGCGCAAAAAGGCCACTCGGTCGCCATCCTCACCAAGAAGGCCAAGGCCGATTCCAGCACCAACTGGGCGCAGGGCGGCATCGCGGTCGTCACCGGCCAGACCGACGACTTCGACAAGCACGTCAACGACACCCTCGTGGCGGGCGACGGCCTGTGCGACGAGAAGGTCGTGCGCGAGATCGTGCGCGACGGGCCTTCGCGCGTGCAGGAGTTGATCGATCTCGGATTGAAATTTTCCCGCGACGAGGCCGGTGAGTATGATCTCGGCCGCGAAGGCGGACACAGCGAGCGCCGTGTGCTGCACGTGAAAGACATGACGGGCAAGGCCATCGAGGCCGCGCTCATCAAGGCACTCTCCCGCGAGCCGCGCATCGCGATGTTCGAGCACATGTTCGCCATCGACGTGATCACGCGGCGCAAGCTCACCGGCGCGCGTTCGCGCGGGCCGGACCGTGTGCTCGGCGTTCACGCGCTCAACGTGCGCGACGGCCATGTGGTGACGTTTCGCGCGCCCGTGGTGATGTTGTCCACCGGCGGGGCCGGGCAGGCTTATCTCTACACGACGAACCCCGACATCGCGACCGGCGACGGCATCGCGATGGCCTACCGCGCGGGCGTCGAAGTGCGGAACATGGAGTTCATCCAGTTTCACCCGACCGCGCTTTATTCGACGACTGCCGCGCGCTTTCTCATCAGCGAAGCCGTGCGCGGCGAAGGTGCCGTG
>JAHFTG010000131.1 GCA_023269455.1 Opitutaceae bacterium
CGTTGGCGAGGCGGCCGAAGAACGCAACAGTGCGGTCGCCGTGCTCATCGATGAAGTTCAATACTTCAGTCAAAAAGAACTCGGGGCGCTTATTATGGCGATGCATCGGGTGCAACAACGTCAGCTTCCGTTAGTCTTGGTCGGTGCCGGTCTGCCCATTCTTCCCGGCCTGGCAGGCGAATCAAAATCTTATGCCGAACGACTATTTGGCTTTCCTGATATAGGAGCCTTGTCGGAAACCGACGCCGCCACGGCCTTGCGTGAACCTACACGCGCTGTCGGCGTTGTGTTTGAAGACTCAGCCTTGGCTGAAGTTTTCCGACTCACTCAAGGATACCCTTATTTCATCCAAGAGTGGGGATACCAATCGTGGAATCTCGCACCAGCCAGTCCCATTACGCTGGATGTTGTTCGTTCAGCTACCACCAAGGTTATCCCTCGACTGGATCAAAACTTCTTTCGGGTGCGTTTCGACCGACTTACCCCAAGTGAGAAAAACTTCCTGCGCGCCATTGCTCAACTTGGTCCCGGATCTCATCGCACCGGAGATATTGCCGAAGCAATCGGGGTAAAAATCAGCAGCTTGGGTCCTGTTCGTGCCAAGCTAATCCGCAAGGGAATGATCTATAGTCCGGCACATGGCGACATCGCCTTTACCGTGCCGTTATTCGATGAATTTATGTGCCGCGCTATTCCAAATTGGTCTGTCGCATAAAACTGCACGCTTAACAATTTTATAGGTCTATCCCCCCCATGAAAGCCCTCATCCCCCCCGCCCGCTGGGCCGCCATCCGCCTCTTTGCCATGGATGTCGATGGCATCCTCACCGATGGCACCGTCCACATCTCCTCCGACGGCACCGAGAGCAAAACCTTCTCCATCCTCGACGGCCTCGGCCTCGTCCGCCTCGGCAAGGCCGGCATCGCCACCGCCTGGATCAGCGGACGCGCCTCCGGCGCCACCACCGTCCGCGCCACCGAGCTAAAAATCCCCCACCTCGTCCAAGGCCGCATCGACAAAATCACCGCGCTTCAGGAACTCGCCTCCGCCCTCGGCCTCGCGCCCGCCCAAATCGTTTACATGGGCGACGACGACATCGACGCCGCCGCGATCCGCTGGGCCGGCATCGGCGTAACCATCCCCGACGCCATGCCGCCCGCGATCACCGCCGCCGACTACATCACCCGTCGTCGCGCAGGCTTAGGCGCGGTCCGCGAAGTCTGTGAACATATTCTCACCGCGCAGGGTCATACCTTCCCCGCATGAACGTCTCCCGCTCCGCCTCCGACCTCTTTCTCGTTCTCTTTCTCGTTCTCCCTCTGGCCGCCTTCGCCGACTCCACCCCGCAGGTCAAAAGCAGCGCCCCCATCAAAAATTTCCGCCTCCCCACCTTCGATAAAAACGGCACCCGCACCTCCTTCATGCGTGCCGACGAAGCCATCATCGTGAGCAGCACCCAGATCGATGCGAAAAACATGAACCTCACGCTCTTCACCGCCGATGGTTCCGGCCGCATCGATTCCATCCTCCTCAGCCCCGTCGCCACCGCCTTCACCGACAAGCAGATCGTCACCGGCAAAGAATCCGTCCGCTTCATGCGCGACGACGTCGAAGTGACCGGCGACCACTGGACCTACTTCCACCAAGAGAAAAGAGTTTTGATCGAAAACAACGCCCGCGTCACCTTCCGCGACGAGCTCAAAGACATTATCAAATGAACTTCCCCCGCCTCCTCCGCCATCTTCGACTCCCTCTGATCGCGGGCCTGCTCGCATTCACTCTCGGCGGTGCGCTCTCCGCGCAAACCAAGCCCTCGGCCCTGTCCAAAGTCCCGCTCATCCCCACCGTCATCACCAGCAAGACGCTGGAAATGTGGAGCACCGACACCGACACCCACTCTATTTTTGATAAAAACGTCGTCGTCACCGGCAACGACCTACGCATGACCTGCGACCACCTAGACGTCCTCGCCGCCCGCCTCGGCGACACCAGCGCCACCGTCGGCAAGCTCGACAAATTCAAGAGCCTCGTCGCCACCGGCAACGTCCACATCGTGCAGGGCGACCGCGACGTCACCTGCGGCCGCGCCGAAGTTTTCCCCCGCGAAAACCGCATCGTCCTCACCGAACAACCCGTCGTCATCGACAACTCCGGCCCCTACGTCGCCAAAGGCACCCGCATCGTCCTCCTTCGTGGCGAACGCCGCCTCTTCGGCGACAACATCGAGATCACCGGCCCGCCCATCAAAGACCTCGGCTTCGACAAAGATAAACCCATGCAGGCTCCCGTTCCCGTGCCCGTCGGCGAAACCCCGTCCGCGCTGCGCCGCGACAATCCATGATCGCCCCCGACGCCACTGCCGCCACCGCTGAGATCACCACCACGGGTCTCTTCAAAGCCTACGGGCAACGCACCGTCGTCGCCGGCGTCGATCTCCGTCTCCATGCCGGCGAGATCGTCGGCCTCCTCGGGCCCAACGGTGCCGGCAAGACCACCACCTTTTACATGGTCGTGGGCCTCGTTCCCGCCACCCAGGGGCGCGTCGCTTTGAATGGCCGCGACATCACCCACCTGCGCATGCACGAGCGCGCCCGCCTTGGCCTCGGCTACCTCCCGCAGGAACCCTCCACCTTCCGCAAGCTCACCGTCACGGAAAACATCTTGGCCATCGTCGAAGCCATTGGTATCCCCCGCCGCGAACGCTCCGCCATCGTCTCGCGCCACCTCGAAGAACTGCATCTCACGCACGTCGCGAAACAGCCCGCCTACACCCTTTCCGGTGGTGAACGCCGACGCCTCGAAATCGCCCGCGCCCTCGTGACGAACCCCAAGTTCCTCCTCATGGACGAACCCTTCGCCGCCATCGACCCCATCTCCGTCTCCGAGGTGCAGAAGATTATCCTCGACCTCAAGGCGCGCGGCATCGGCGTCATCATCACCGACCACAACGTCCGCGAAACCCTCCGTATCGTGGACCGCGCCTACCTCCTCCACCAAGGCCGCGTCCTCAGCGAAGGCACCGGCGATTTCCTCATCAACGACCCCCAGGCCCGCGAGTTCTACCTCGGCAAAGATTTTAACTTATGAAGTAGCGAGTGGTGAGTAGCGGGTAGCGAGCATTTCAGAACGATCCCTTTCACGCATTCCGACCTACTCACTACTCGCTACCCGCTACTCACTACTTCTTCGCCCCCATGCAAAAAGCCATCCACGGAATCACGGTCGCCCATTTCTTCGAGACCTACCGCGAGAAGCTCAAGCTCGAGCTCATCACCGGCGCCGACGGCCTCCACCGCCTTATCCGCGAAGGCTCCATCAACCGCCCCTCCCTCGCCCTCACCGGCTTCTTCAAGTATTTCGCCAATAAACGCATTCAGATCCTCGGCGCTGCCGAGATGACCTACTTCAAGACCGTCGGCCAGCGCCAGCAGATGGAAATCATCACCGAGATGATCGACCGCGGCGTGCCCTGCATCGTGCTCACCCGCAACTACCACCCCACGCATCCCCTGCTGGTGGTCGCCCGCGAGCGGAATCTCCCCCTCTTCCGCACGCCGATGATCACCATGAACTGGGTCAACCTGGCGACCCTCTGCATCGACAACGAATTTGCCCCCTCCTCCACCGAACACGCCACCACCCTCGATGTAAAAGGCGTCGGCGTGATGCTTCGCGGCGATTCCGGCGTCGGTAAAAGCGAATGCGCCCTCGCCCTCATCGAACGCGGCCACTCCCTCGTCGCCGACGACCTCACCGTCATCAAGCTCCTCGACGAACGTGAACTCATCTCCTCCAGCCGCCCCCTCAATCGCGGCTACATGGAGTGCCGCGGCATCGGCATCATCAACATCGCCGAGATGTTCGGTATCAAAAGCGTCCGCGCCCAAAAACGCATCGACATGGTTATCTCCCTCAAAGAGTGGACCCCCGAAGTCGTCGAAGAGCGCACCGGCCTTGAAGAAAGCTTCTACGACATCCTCGGCATCAAGCTCCCCCACGTTGAACTCTACGTCCGCCCCGGCCGCGACATCGCCCGCCTCGTCGAAGTCGCCGCCCTCGTCCAAGCTCTCAAAAAAATGGGCCACGATCCCGCGAAGACTTTCAACGACCGTCTCATCGAGTTCATGACCCGCCAGGCCGACGAAAAACCCCGCACCATCAAGCCCGTCGAGCGCGAAGAACACACGCCCGGCTCGTGAGCAAATCCGCTCCGCGCCCCTGAGCACCTTCCCCATACGATGAAACTCATGATCGGCCTGTGCTCGACGGTTTTGAGCTATGCCGCCGCCTATCTGGCCGATCCGCTGGGCTTCATGTGGTCTTTTCTGATAGGCGGGATCGGCGCCATGATCGGCGTATATGTGGGCTGGCGTCTCGCCCGCCACTTCGGCCTTTAGAGCATTTCAAATAAAGTCGTAATCGAAAAGAGCCGAACCGTTGACCACAGAGGAAGCGGATAGGCCATATAGATCCAATCCATCCTCAGCGGCATCAGCCGCTCCTCTGCTTAACGGTGGAGGCCATTGGCCGGAACCTCTCCCAGAGAATCGCCCCGTTGGGCGATTCCATTTAGTGGTTAAAAACTCCGTGATTGAGTCTCTGGATTTCTCCGTCTCCGGCTGCAGTCAAAGTTAAACCACTCAGACCGGCATCATCTGCACATCGCTCATATAGGCGCGCTCGGTCTGCGCCACCACGACCTCCAAATGCGCGGTATCGACACTGTGGGCGACCGCGTGAGCGTGAAGCTGGTCCCATGCATCTTCCACGTAGCTCTGTGTGCGCCCCTGATGCTCGACGCCTGAGTAACGCACGCGGCCGCGCAGCGCATCCAGCTCGCGGTTGATCAAATCATCGCACGCCGCGATCACGCGGTTGAATTCCGCCTGGGCCGCCGTCGGTGCAAGCCACGCGATCTGCCCCACCACCTCTGCGTAAGGCTCATGCACGAGACGCGGCATCGGATCGTTGAATACCGTCGCCCCCACCACCCGGTCATGCTCCTCGGCGATGGCGTTCGTTGCCACGATCTCGGCCTCTACCCGCAGCGCGGCGGCGTGCGCCAGCTTGATCGCTTCGTAGGCTGCCGCGGAAAACGCCCCGCGACGGTGATCATAGCCCGCCGGGGCCGTGTTGCGCGCGGAACCCAACACGCGCACAAAGGCCAGCGCATGTTCCGTAAACCGGTCGAGCGCCTGCTCCCAGTCCATCGCATAGTGCCCGGCCGCGAGACCCGTGCGGTATTCCTCACAGTTTGACCGCAGCCATTTTTCGAGCAGCTCCTTCGAGCGCGTGCGCAGATGATCGGAAAGTTTCCCGTTGATAAAAAGTGCCTTCTCGATCGTGGACATGTCCGCCGCCGTGCCGTTCGTCGCCTCCTTGAACGCCACCCGTGTATCCTTCGGCCGCAAAAACATAAACGGCGGCTGCGAAGCACGCACCGTCTCCAGACGAACCGTCTGCTCCCGGTGTAAACGCTTCAATTCATTCGCACTGTGCTCCAGATAAGCCCCTCGCACCAGCAGGTCTTCCAACTGATCGGGGATCATCAGCACTGCCTCTGAAAGGTTGAAGGTTCTCATCATAACTTTACACTTAAATTACAAAGCAGGTTCCCAACCACAACTAGGTAATTACCCCTAAAAAAACTACATTTCGCCTATTTACTGCAACCATTCCAGCAACGTTACCTGCGGCGGATACCCGCAAAGACCACTTAAACTCTCTGCGCCATAAGGGTTTCATCAATTATTCCTGCGGAGTTGACGCTTTTACCAACGCGAACACGCTTAAAACTCTCTCATCACCCGACTCACTCAAAATTGACCACCATGCCCTACGAACTCCCTAAACTCGCTTACGCTTACGACGCCCTCGTCCCGCACATCGATGCCAAGACGATGGAAATCCACTACTCCAAACATCACCAGGCCTACATCACCAACGTGAACAAAGCGTTGGCCGATGCTGGCGTCGCCGCTCCCGACTGCGTTTGCGACCTCATCTCCGATCTCTCCAAGATTCCCGAAGCCATTCGCGGCGCGGTGCGCAACAACGGTGGTGGCCACGCCAACCACTCCTTCTTCTGGAAGATCATCGGCCCGGGCAAGGGCGGCGCTCCCGTCGGCAAACTCGCCGAGGCCATAACCGCCACGTTCGGCGACTTCGATAAATTCAAAGCCGCCTTCGCCGCCGCCGGCGCCACCCGCTTCGGCTCCGGCTGGGCCTGGCTCGTCGTCACCGCCGACCAGAAGATCGCCGTCGGCTC
>JAHFTG010000132.1 GCA_023269455.1 Opitutaceae bacterium
TGACCGCGGCAATACGTCCATGTGCGGCCTTCGTCCCACCAGAGTTCCTGCGAACGCTGATCCACACGGGCGCTGAAAAACTCCATGCCCGGCACGAGGGCGCGTGGCGTGCTTTGCTTAAGCGAATCGGCGGTGCCGATGATTTTGATCGTCGCGACAAACGGGATGCTCGCGTCGTAGGGGTCGCTGGTCGTCACTTGTTGCACGACGCAGCCGCGCCACGAAAGCAGGCTTTGGATGCGCTCAGCGCGGATGGCGGATGGCATATCGGCAAACATCCGGCGCAAGGCGACCTCGGCCGAACCTTTGGCGGAAAGATGCAGTGTCCACGTCGATTCCTTTGCGTCGAAATGGAAGAACTCGTTCCATTCGCTTTGCGGCTCTTGAGCGGCGGTGATTTCGTGGAAGGTGGTGGTGGAAAAATCGCGCGAGAAGGCGAGGGCCTGGCGGCCGAGGTCGCCGGGGGCGATGGTGCCGAAGGGGACGAGACGGTCGGTGGTATCGAGCCAGAGGTCTTGCGGCTGTCCATCGGCGGGGGCGGCGGGGACGCGGGCGACGGCGTGGTTGAACTGCCACGCGGGCCAGTCGGTGAACGTGCGGTCGAAGCGGTTGACGAGCGCGAACTCCGCCGGAATGCCGAGCTTGCCGAGGAGGGCGACGAGGAGGTTGGCCTTGTCCTTGCAGTCGCCGTAGCGCTGCTTCCAGACCTGCTCGGGGGTGCGCGGACGGAAGGCCCCGACGCCGAGCTCAACGGCGACGTAGCGCAGCGCGGCCACGCGTTCGTAGGCGGCGCGCAGGCGTCCGGCGCGGTCGGGATGGGTCTTGGCGATTTCCTCGGTGATGGCGGCAATGGCGGGACCGGTTTTGTCGCAGCCGGTCGCGATGCGTTTATACCAGGCGGCGAAATCTTCCCACGATGCGAGCGAGCTGACGCCGACCCAGGCTGCGGTGGTCTTGGCGGGCGCGTCGCCGGGGCGGGGTGCAAAAGCGGGCAGGTCGGCGAGCGTCCACTTGGATGTGCGGGTGTCCGCGGTTTCGGTCGCGGTCGTGGCCGGCAGGTTCGGCGCGAAGACGTGCCAGCGGGTGTCGATGGGCGTGGTCACGCTAAGATGGAGGGCACGCACGGGATAGCGTTCGGCAAGCAGCCACTCGTCGGAAAATTCGGGCATGCTTCCGGAGTCGTGATGTTCCACCGTCCATCCGGCCTCAATGATGCAACCGGCGGTGACTTCGGGCAGAGGAAGAAACGGCGGGGCGGTAGGCGCGTCTTTGCGGCCCTTGGCGCGGGCATCGTCGGCCTCGTGGTTATCCTCGATGCGGCGCTCGTCGTAGGAACGCGGATTGACGATCACTTGCGCGCCGTCGGGTGTGAGCACGCGGACGCCTTCGATGCGCGTGGTGAGATCGGGCGGGCTGGACGGGAGGATGAGCGTGCCGAGATCGTCGAGGGACTCGCCGGTGCGCAAGTAGGCGCGGGTGCGGTGGTGTTCGGTGACGGAGAAGTCGCGACCGACGGTCAGTTCGATGTCGATGCGCAGGAAAATCGCGGCGTGGGCGGCGTCCTTGGCAGCGGCGCGGGCCTCGGCGATGAGCGCGCGGGTTTCGTCGGTGGCGGGGCGGCGCTCGATTTCGGTGTCATCGGCGGGCTTGGGGATTTCGATGTCGGCGACGGAGAATGCGGGCGTGGGTGCGGCTGGTCCGGCAGTCGGCGACACGGCGGGAGCGATGGCCGTCGTGAATGGAGCCTCGATGATTTTTCCGGCGGCGCGGTCGATGAGGCGGGCGTGTTCGCCTTGGGCGAGGGACTGACTGTCGTAGAAGGATGTGACGCGCTTGGCGGCGGAGGCGGCGAGCTCGGCGAACGCGGCGCGCGGCGTGGCGACGAGCGACTCGGCCCAGGTTTCGGCGAAACGCGGTTCGTTGATCTCGCCGGAATCGGCGGTGGCGGCAACGGCGTCCACTTCGGGCAACGCGAGGAGCGGCGGGAGAAAGCCGCCGCTGGCGGTGGTCGCGACGACGACGTATTTATGACCGGGCAACGCTTGCACGGCGGTGGTGAGATCGGTGGCGGTGAGGCGCGGGCCGGAGATTTGGAAACTGGGCTCGCCGTTGCGCGCGCTGGCGGAGCCGAGAAGCACGAGCCAGGTTTCGTCGGTCGCGGTGGCGGGGCCGCCGGTTTGTTTAAGGGTGGACAGGATGGTGTCGCGACGCACGCGTTCGCCGGAAGCGCCCAGGGTGGTGATGGCATCGGCGGAGAGGCCGCGCGCCAAGAATCCTTCGCGCAGCGTTTGGGCGTTGGCTTGCAGACGGGTGGCCTGGGTTTCTCCGGCGGTGAGGCCGACGATGATGAAGGCGCGGGACGCGGCGTGTGCGGACGCGAAGAGGCCGGGCAGCAAAACCAACGAAACCAGCAGGAGGCGGAGCCGGATCATGGGTGAGAGGGCGAAGGAAATGCAACCAGATGGAGTAAGCTCCGAAGCGGCAAGCGTTATCCAATAAAATGAGCATCCGCCGCCGTTTGAAAGCAACGTCTTGGCCATGTTCGATGGGCAAAAACAAAAAACGGCGGCTCCGGGAAGGAGCCGCCGTGGGTGAAGGACGATGCAGATCAAGTGATGATCACATCACCCTGTATCGGTGCGGAAGGGCGCGGCGGGGAGACCTTGCCGTTGAAGAGGCCGGCGAGCGGGGCGTTGCGCCAGGCGTAGTGGACGGCGTCGGGCTCGGCGCGTGGGAGTACGGCGTTATCCGTAAACAACGGTGCAGGGATGACGTCGGCGCGGGCGGAGGCACCGAGGCTCAGGAGTGCCAGTCAGAACCGGGTATTAAGCATGGGGATGGTGTTTATGCACGCCGAAGCGGACGGGGTAAACGTGTTTTGAGTGTGAACCATAGAATGGCCGCCGTTGCGAATAACGTGTGGGCAAGTTTGAGGAACTTCCGTTTGCGTTCGGGTTGGACGCGGGCGATTTTTCGCCTGTCATGACCGACTCATGCAAGCAGACCCCTTCACCGGACGACCGACCTGCATCCAAGGCGGACGGCTCCCGTCCGACGAAGAGCGGCGCGCGCTTCAACACGATCACGGGCGAAGACTGGAAGCGCTCGCTCGTCTCCGCTCGGCAGCGGCGCGCGTCGGCATCGGCACGGATCCAGACGACGATATCGTCCTCTGGGACGCCGACGAAGTAGGCTTGCTGGCCGGGGCCGATCCGCTCTGGCACGAGCTTAACGAGGCGGCGCGGGCGTTCCGCGAATGGCTGCCGATCATCTCGCTCGAGGACTTTGGTTTCCCCGAGGAAGTCGAAGATCTGCTGGCGGATTGCGGGCCGCGTCTGCGGCCGATTAGCAGTGGCGTGGAGGCCACGGCGTTCGAGGCGGAGGATCACTCGATCTACAAGTTTTTCATGCCGCGCGACAGCGGGCGCATCGGCGGGACGTTTGAGTTTCGGCGCGGCGAGGAGATTGCGTTGCTGGCGGAAGCTTCGGACGGAAGCTACCGCGCGATGTTGGAGAAATTTGATCTCATCGTGCGGTTGGGCGGCATGCCGACGGAGGTGATCGGCGTGACTAAGGCCGAAGGCGTCCTGGTGACGAAGCAGACGCTGGGCACGTTGCTGTCGGAAGGCGCGGACACGTCGGGCGTGCAGCCGGCGGCGCTCATCCCGATTCCGTCGCGGTTCCTGCGGGCGCATCGGGATCATCCGCGGCTGTATTTCGTGGACGGCAAGCCATGGCTGGTGGCCGACCTGCATTCTAAAAATCTGGTGAGGGCGGCGGATGGCGAGTTGCGCGCGATCGACCTGCTGGCGGCTCCGTTGCCGGCGGAGTTGGTGGCGAAGGAGCCGCTGCTGGTCGAATGGCTGGAGCGGGCGCGGCTCGATCCGAAAGCCACCCTGCTAAGGCCGACGCACGACGACGACCTTTAGCCGCCGTTCTTCGCCAGAAAATCGAGGATGTCCTGGGCCTGCTTCGTGGTGGAGCCCTTGTGGTCGGCGTAAACGATTTTGCCGTCGTGGATGAGGTAGGCCTGGCGGCTGGCGAACAAGACGCCGCTCTGGCCGAAGGCTTTGATGACTTTCTTGTCGGTGTCGGCGAGGAGCGTGAAGGGGAATTTTTCGGCGTCCTTGAACTTTTTCTGGGTGGCGACGTCGTCGGTGCTCACGCCGATGACGGCGACGCCGGCTTTCGCGAGTTTTTCGTAGCTGTCGCGCAGGGAGCAGCCTTGCGAGGTGCAGCCGGGGGTGAAGGCCTTGGGGTAAAAATAAACGAGGGTGTAGGGTTGCTGTTTGTAGGCGTCGGCGAGGTGGAGTTCGGCGCCGGTTTCGGTGAGGGCGGTGGCGTCGGGCGCGGGGTCGCCGACGTTGACGGGTTTGGCGTGAAGGAGGGAAGTCATGGCAAGGGCAAGGGGGAGGAGAAGAAGGCGTTTCATGAACGCTCAGACCTTGCGCATGCGGAGATGTTTCGCAAGCGGGCGGGCAGGAGATGGGGGCGGATTCGGAATCGGAGTTTTTAACCACTAAGGGAATCGCCCAACGGGGCGATTCGGTGGGAGTGGTTTCGGCCAATGGCCTTCACGATCAAGCGGAGGCGCGGCGGATGTCGCGGGGAGTTGGGAAACCAGGGAAGTTACTCGCGCCAGGGGCGGCGGTCTTGGTAGGCGAGAAACTGGGTTTTTAACCGGGCGGCGAGGGCGGGGTGGCGGGCATCTTCGGCGAGTTCGATGGCGTAGAGGATGGCGCCGTTGGCCTCGGCCCAACGTGAGTTTTCGGCGAAGGCGGCGGCGAGGATTTCGCGGGCGGTGGCATCGGCGGGGAGGGCTTGCACGGCGAGTTGCGCGAGGCGGAGAGCCTCGGGGCCGTCACGCACGGAGCCGTCGCGGGAGGTCGCGAGCCGCCAGGCGCGGCGGGCGGTGGCGGCAGGGGTTTTCGGCGTGGTGTCCATGGCGTCGGCATCGACGGCGAAGAGGCGGACTTGGGTTTTAAACCGTGAGAATTGCGGGGGCACTTCGTAGGCGACGGGGCGTAGCCACACGGGCAGGTGATCGGCGAAGAGGAGGCGGTAGCCGAAGGTTTTTTGGAGGGCGTCGGCGGGGGCTTCGGGATGCAGCGCGTGGAAGTATTCGGGGAGGAAGCTGTAGTTCGATATCAACGCGAGGTGGGTGATGCCCCGCTGGCGGATGAGGTGGGCGGCGTCATCGTCGGTGGGCGCGCCCAAAATCTCGGCCGCCGCGCGGAGGCCGTCGTAATTTTCCCAGTAGAAGGTGCCGATGGTTTTAATGCGGCCGTAGTAGCCGATGCCGGTGGAGGCGTTGGGATCGGCGAGGAGGATGGTGTCGCCTGCGGGGGAGACATCGTGGAGGCGTTGGGCGAGGTCACGATAGAGGAGTTGCATGGCCTCGCCGATCTGCACGTCGTGCTTCGACTGCACGAGGAGACGTTCGCGAATGAGCATCCACGGGGCGGTGCCGTAGAGGACGGCGCACAGGGCGATCAAGACGGCGGGGCGTTGCCAGCGCGCGCGGTCGGTGCGCCACGTCGAAAACCAGGCGGTGAACACGACCATCGCGAGGGCGATCTGCGGTCCGCTGGCGGTGAGGAGCCAGCGGTTCTGCAACCAGCCGAGCGCGGTCGCGGGCACGGCGACGACCAGGGTGAAAACGAGCAGCGCGCGAGCGGACGGAGCGAGGGTGCGCGTGAGCAGCCAGAGCGCGGCGAGGAAGGGCAGGAGATAAACGCCCGCGTGATCCCGGCAGGCCCACCAGTCGAGCGTGTGGATGCGAATCCAGAGAGGTTGAAATTCTTCGATCTGCGCGTGGACGCGTTCGACGAACGGATCGGTCGGAATAAACCACGCGCGCCCGCCGATGAGGAGCGCGGCGGGGGCGGCGAGCACGGCGAGAATCGCGAGCGCCCAGCGCAGGCGAGGCGGGTTTTCTGAGGACGGGGAGTTCGTATGCCGGGTAAGCGCGAGGGCGATGAGTTCGCCGCCGCCGAGCCACGCGAGGGCGTAGAGCGGGTGGTTGATCTCGAGGCGCATCGCGAGGTGGTGCGGGGCGTATTCGAGCAGATAAAAAATGAAACTCAGGGCCGCGCCCACGCGACTCCAGCGCCGCCACACGGCCGGTTCGGCGACCGCACCGCGGGTGCGCAGATCGCGTCCGGAGAAGAGCGCCACGACCAGTCCGGCCAAGCCGGTGAGCGCGATGGGAATGACGACTGAGGCCGCGCTGA
>JAHFTG010000133.1:0-1275 GCA_023269455.1 Opitutaceae bacterium
AAACCGGCGAGGAGGCGGTCGGGCTCGACCACATCGAGGAGGTAGCGGGAGTCGAGGTCTTGACGTTCCTTGAAGGGGCCGTCGAGCAGGCGGACGCGGGCGAGGGGAAAGGGCTCGGCCTGCGTGAGGCCGATGGTGGTCGAGGGCGCGGCCGAGGCGAGGCAACCGGTCAAAAGAAAAAGAGACAGTTTTTTCATCGGGGATGTGGTTTCATCTGAAGTTGCCGTCAACGGGTGGCACCCCTGAGGCGGAACAGGCGGGCGCCGTGGAAGGCAACCTCAGGCGCGAAATCGGTGGCGCGGGAATCGAGATTTTTTACGTCCAAAGATCGTGGATTTTTACGCGGCTTATTTTGCCGCGCCGGATTTGCCGAAGGCGGCGTCGAGGCGGACGTATTCTTCCGCGCTCAGGGGAAGAATGGAGCCGTGACGGAAGAGGAATGGAAAACTAAAGCCCGGAGCCTCGGTGAATTGTCCGCTGGAGAGGTTGTCGGTCACGAACGGTTTGTAGCCGGCGCCCTTGCTGTAGTGATCGATGACGAGGCACCAGACTGCGGGCTTGCCGAAGGCAGCGGGTTTGAGCTGGTAGCACTCGGGGCCTTCGTAGCCTTGCAGTTTCGCGAGCGAAAAGCCGGGCACATCCTTCCATGGGCCCGTCAGCGTGTCGCCGACTTCCATGGTGATCGCCTTGTGCTGCTCGTCTTTGGAGAAGCGGTAGTATTTGTCCGCTTCACGGACGATGTCGGTGTCGATCACATGACCCGGCTTGTCGATGTAGATGAACGGCTCGCCGAAGGTGACAAAATCCTTGGTGCGAGCGGCCCAGATACGTTGCTTGGCGAAGTTGTCCCGGCTGTTTTTCGAGGCCCAGAAGACGAGGTAGTCCTGCGTGGCCTCATCATAGATCGCTTCGGGCGCCCAGGTGCAGCCGGCATCCGTCGCCGCCACGCGGACTAGGCGCGGTTCCGACCAATGCACGAGATCGGCGGATTCCCAGATCATGATGGATTTGCTGCCGGCCGTTTGGGAGCGGTCCCAGTCGTGGTTCAGGTTGATCGAGAGGTCCGTCGCCAGCAGATAGAATTTTTCCCTGTCGTGCGCGCGCAGGAGGTAGGGATCGCGCACGCCTTTCTCGCCGAGTTTGCTGACCAGCACCGGCTCGCCGCCGTTGAGGGCGTTCCATTGGCGGCCATCCTTGCTCGATGCGAAATAGATCTGCTCCGTCATGGACGTGCGCTCGCCTTTGAAGGTCACGAAAAGATAGCCGCCATCGGCG
>JAHFTG010000133.1:1285-2903 GCA_023269455.1 Opitutaceae bacterium
AGCATGATCAACGGGCGGGGCTTGGGCAGGGCGGAGCAGGGTTAGAACTTAACGGCGGTTTTTTCGCCGGTGTAGCGGATCGTCCGGCCGGCGGTGACGGCGCTTTCGGCGATGCCCTGGGCTTGGTCTTTGCCCGCGAGGAGCACATGGAGCGTGCGGTCCTTGACCATGCCGGGGAAGGAGCCTTGGCGCGCTCCGACGGAGAGGGTTTTGGCGGCGTCGTTCCATGTGAGTTCGACGGTGGCGCGCTGGCCCTTCTCGTAGTTGTAGGTTTCGTTGTCGTCTTCGTAGATCGTGAACTTCGCGTCGGCGCCGGGATAGACGCGGATTTCATAGGGGGCGTCGGGTTTTTCGGTGGCGTAGTTCATGACCGGGCTCATCGGGACGATGGAGCCGGCGCGCACGTAGAGCGGGAAGATGTCGAGTGGACAGGCCTTGCTGACCGTCTGGCCGCCGGTGAAGCGTTCGTTGGTCCAGAAATCATACCAGTCGGCACTGGCGGGGAGGCGGGTCTCGACGGTGTTGTTGATCACGGGGGCAGCAGCGACGAGCAGATCGGGAGTCTTCCATGCGAAGCGCAGGCCGCGGGCGCCGGTGTCGTTGAAGTAGTCGAGTTTGACGGCGACTTTCTGGCCCTGACGGAGAGTCAGCTTGGTGGAATTGTAGCGGAGCGGGTGCGTGCTCCAGTCGTCCACGACGAGCTTGCCGTCGAGCCACAGGCGCACGCCGTCGTCGGCTTCGGCACCGATTTCGTAGTCGCCGTCGGCGGGCGCGGTGAGCACGCCCTGCCAGCGGCCGGAGAAGTTGTCGCAGCTCTTGAGCCCGGCGGGCGGCTCGGCCAAGGGAGGGCCGGGCCAGGTGTAGTCCACCTTGGCGTCCACGGTGGTGCTGACGGATTTCTCGAAGTTACTCCCGTCGAAGTATTCCACTGCCATGCCCGGCTTGCCGTCGGTGGTGGTGAGGACGGTTGCAGGGATGGTCGCGGGAGGAGGCGTGCCCACGCGGTAGATGGCCTTGGTGACCGGGTGAACCAGAAAGGCGGGACCGAACAGGTAGGCGTCATCGATCTTGCGCAGAGCCTGGTCGTCCGGGAAATCCATCGGGAGGCCGCGCATCATGGTGTAGCCTTCGTTCGTGCTCATCCAGCCGAGGCTGTAAACGTAGGGGATGAGGCGGTAGCGGAGGTGGTTGGCGTCGAGGATCGACTTGTAAACCTCGGGGTCGTCCTTGAAGGCGTAGGGCTCGCGCTCGATGTTCGTGCCGTGGATGCGGTAGATGGGATTGAAGGCGGCGAACTGGTGCCAACGGGCGAAGAGTTCGCGGTAGGCGGGAACATCGGGACCTTGCTGCCATTGGCCGGGAATGAAAAAGCCGCCGGTGTCCTGCGTCCAGTAGGGGAGGCCGGCCATGGAAACGTTCACGCCGCCGGAGATCTGGTTGCGGAAGACTTCCCAGCTTGCGGTGGTGTCGCCCGACCAGGGGAGGGCGGCGTAGCGTTGCTGGCCGGTCCAGGCGGAACGGGTGAGGGTGAAGACGCGCTTGTTGCCGGTGGCGCGTTGGCCTTCGTAGGTGCCACGAGTGGTCTCAAGGCTGTAGGGATTGAGGTAGCGGGTGAAGT
>JAHFTG010000133.1:2913-6225 GCA_023269455.1 Opitutaceae bacterium
GATGCGGGCCTTCTTGGATATCCAGTGCAGCGGGCCGAAGCGCAGGCCCTTGGCGTCGAGTTCGTGCGCGAGGTCGGTATCGTTGCCGACGGAGGGCCAGATGGAGTTCATGAGCTTCACGTGGAGTTCGTCGTGCAGGGTGTGCGTGAGCGCGACGGGGTTGGGAAAACGTTGAGGATTCCAGATCATGCCGCTCCAGGTGCCGTCCTTGTCGCCGCCCCAATATTGCCAGTCTTGCACGATGTTATCGAGCGGGATGCCTTCGCTGCGAAAACGTTTCACGACGGTGATGAGCTCGTCCTGCGTCTGGTAGCGTTCCTTGCTCATCCACAGGCCGAAGGCGGATTTTGGGAACATGGGCGCGGCACCGGTGAGCTGGCGATAACCGGCAATGACGCCGTCCATCGACTGTCCGGCGATGAGGTAATAATCCACGCCGGCGGGCGCGCTCTCGGCCCAGAAGGAGGCGCCGTTGGCGTCGTCTTTGAAGACGCTCTTGGAATAGATATCCCACATGATGCCGTAGCGCTTGGTCGAGATGAGCAGCGGCACGACGATGCCGATGTTGGTCTGCACCATCAGGACCTCTTGGCCGCGGTAGTCGGTGTAGCGTTTATCGTATTGTCCGAGACCGTAGAGCGACTCGTCGGGGGCGAGCGTGAAGGTCTGCTTCACGTCGTAGGTGGGGGCGTCGGAGATCGTCACCTTTTTGATTTCGGAGGGACGGTCCGCGCGTTCGCGGGTGATGACGGAGCCGTCGGAGCGAAGGAAGGTGAGCGCGCCGGATTTTTTGTCGGCGACCACGCGCAGGCTGCCGGTGGAGACTTCGAGGGTCGCGGGCGAGTCGTTCAGTTTGAGCGGAACAGGCGGAGGCGCGAGGACGACGACGAGGCTGGGTTGCGTGGTGTAGGACTGGCCTAGGCTGGTGTTTACGCGGACGATATCCGGTCCGTAGAAGAGGACGTTTTTCACCGTGTCCCCGACGCGGAGCTGGATGCCGTTTTGGAGCTTGGTGAAGGCGAAGGTCCCCGGCTTGGCGGCGACGAGTTCCTGGGTTAGTTGGAGCTGGCCGGCGGAGTTCGTGCCTGACGGCAAGGCGGCGAAAGTTCCTGTGCTGCAAAGTGCGAGAGCCAGAGCAAGGCGGATGGTCCGAGGGCAGGAGAGGGGTATCATGAAAATGGGCGTGAGTGGACCTTGAAATCGAAGGAGGGTTGGCAGTGGGGCAAATCCTGGTTCGGAGGGTAGAGAAGAAAGCTGTGGAGACGAGGAGACGTGCGTGGACGCACGTCGATGTTGGCGTAGTCGTAGAACGAAAGCACGGGGGTGCTACGGTTGTTTTCCAGGGACAGGGACATCTTTCACATATCGGGAATCGGGAGATATGAATACGGGGAAGGGAGGACTCCTGTGAGCCTGGCGCATGAAAGAGAGCGCCGGCATGGTCAGCCTGGAGCGACGATGCTCAGGCCGCTTTGGCAACGCCGGTCATGAGGCGGAGGACGGAATCCTGCGAGGCGTCGGCGCGGGAGAGTTCGCCGGCGATGCGGCCTTCTCGCATGACGAGGATGCGGGTGGAGAGATTGATGACCTCGGGGAGTTCGGAGGAAATCAGGATCACGGCGAGGCCTTGGCGGGCGAGTTCGTCGATGAGCTCGTGAATCGCGGCCTTCGCGCCGACGTCCACGCCGCGGGTGGGTTCGTCCACGATGAGGAGACGTCCGCCCCGGGCGAGCCACTTGGCGAGGACGACTTTTTGCTGGTTGCCACCCGAGAGGGAGTTGACGGGTGCGTCGAGGGAGGAGGCCTTGACCTTGAGGCGGGCGAAGTAGTCGGTGGCGACGGCTTTTTCCTTGGTGCGGTCAAGGAGCACGCCGAGGTGGCGCACACGGTCGAGGATGGCCATGCTGATGTTGGAACCGCAGGGCATGCCGAGGACGCAGCCCTGGCGTTTGCGGTCCTCGGGGACGAGGCCGACACCGGCGGCGAGGGAGGCTTTGACGGAACCGAGGGCGAGGGTTTTGCCGTCGAGGACGACGGTGCCGGTGGCGCACCGGTCGAGGCCGAATATCGCCTGGGCAATTTCGCTGCGACCGGAGCCGACGAGGCCGGCGAAGCCGACGATCTCGCCGGCACGGACGTCGAAGGTGACGTCGTGGAATTTGCCGGGAGAGGAAAGGGCTTTCACGCCGAGGACGATGTCGCCGGCGGCGGTGTCGAGGTGTTGAGGGAAGTAGTCGGTAACGCTGCGGCCGATCATCATCTGGACGACGGCGTCGTGGGTCATCTCGGTTTTCTTGAGCGTGCCGACGTAGCGGCCGTCGCGGAGGATGCTCATGCGGTCGCAGAGGCGGAAGAGTTCCGGCATGCGGTGCGAGACGTAGATGAGGGTGAGGCCGCGTTTCTTGAGGTCTTCGATGAGGAGGAAGAGGGCGTCGGCGTCGGTGGCGGAGAGGGAGCTGGTGGGTTCGTCGAAGACGAGGATCTGAGGATTGGTGCCGACGGCGGCGGCGATCTGCACGAGTTGCTCCTGGGCGGTGGAAAGTTCGCTCATGGGCCGGGTGACGTCGAGGGAGACGCCGATGGCGGAGAGGAGTTCCTCGGCGCGGCGGTTCATCTCCGCGTGGTCGAGGAGGAGTCCGCCGGCGCGGCGCGGGTAGCGGCCGAGGCTGAGGTTTTCGGCGACGCTGAGATCGGGGCAGAAGGCGAGTTCTTGGTGGACCATGGCCACGCCGGCCGCGAGGGCGTCGCGGGGCGAGCCGAAGCTGTGGGCCTTGCCATCGATGATGAGCTCGCCGGAATCCGGACGGTGGATGCCGGCGAGAACCTTGCCGAGAGTGGACTTGCCCGCACCGTTTTCGCCCATGAGGCCGTGGCACTCGCCGCGGGTCAGCGAGAGGGAGACTCCGGAGAGCGCGGTGACGCCGCCAAAGGTCTTGGTGATGTCGCGGAACTGGACGAAGTCACTCATGGGGAAGTAGCGAGTAGCGGGTAGTGGGTAGCGAGTAGTCGGAGCGGTGACCGGCATGGGAGTCGGTCACCGGATTCAGGCGATTATTTGGCGAGCCACTTTTCCCAGTTTTTGCCGAAGGCATCGACGTTGGCCTTGGTGACCTGGGTGAGGGGATCAACGACGCGGGCGGGCTCGGGGGCTTTGCCGTTGATGATTTTTTCGAGGAGGATCTCGACGGACTTGTAGCCCCAGCCGTAGCAGTCCTGGGCGTAGAGCGTGTCAACGTGGCCGCTGTGGATGTAGTTCAACTGGGCGGGGAGGGCGTCGCAGGAAACGACTTTGACGGAGCCGGGCGTCCACTT
>JAHFTG010000134.1 GCA_023269455.1 Opitutaceae bacterium
CCAACGCGAAACCACCGTCGTCTGGGACCGTGCCAACGGCCAACCCGTATGCCCCGCGATCGTCTGGCAGGACCGCCGCACCGCCGATTTCTGCGCCCAACTCAAACTCGATGGCCGCGAAGCCTTCGTCACCGAAAAAACCGGCCTCCGCCTCGACCCGTATTTCTCCGGCACCAAGCTCCGCTGGATTCTCGAAAACATCCCCGGCGTCCGCACTCGCGCCGAACAAGGCCAGCTCTGCTTCGGCACCATCGACTCGTGGCTCGTCTGGCAACTCACCGGCGGAAAAGTCCACGTCACCGACGCCACCAACGCCTCCCGCACGCTTCTTTTCAACATCCACACCGGCGACTGGGACGACGAACTCCTCGCCCTCTTCGCCCTCCCGCGAGCGCTCCTCCCCGAAATCAAATCCTCCTCGGAAATCATCGGCCACATCGCCCCCGGCCTGCCCGCCGCTGGCACGCCCATCGCCGGCATCGCGGGCGACCAGCAAGCCGCGCTCTTCGGCCAGGCCTGTTTCACGCCCGGCATGGCGAAGAACACCTACGGCACCGGTTGCTTCCTGCTGATGAACACCGGCAACAAACCCGTCGCCTCAAAAAACAACCTCCTCACCACCGTCGCCTGGCGCATCGGCGGCAAAACCGAATACGCCCTCGAAGGCTCTGTCTTCATCGGCGGCGCGGTCGTGCAATGGCTTCGCGACGAACTCCAGCTCGTGCGCGATACCGACGAACTCAACACCCTCGCCGCCTCCGTGCCCGACGCCGGCGGACTCGTCCTCGTGCCCGCCTTCGCCGGCCTCGGCGCGCCGCACTGGGATCCGTATGCACGCGGCACGCTCGTCGGCATCACGCGCGGCACCAACCGCGCCCACTTCTGCCGAGCCGCCCTCGAAGCCATCGCCTTCCAAAGCGCCGACCTCATCGCCTGCATGGAAAAAGACAGCGGCCTCCCTCTCAAAGAACTTCGCGTCGACGGCGGTGCCTCGCGAAGCCAGCCGCTGCTCCAGTTCCAGGCCGACCTCCTCAACACCACCGTCGTCCGTCCGAAGTGCATCGAAACCACCGCCCTCGGCGCCGCCTATCTTGCCGGCCTCGCCGTCGGCTTCTGGTCGAGCCGCGCTGACATCACACGCAACTGGACCGCCGACACGACCTTCACACCCGCCCGCGACCACACCGCCATCACCGCGCTCCGCCACAACTGGGATCGCGCGCTCGAACGCGCCAAAAATTGGGCCCCGTCCGCCTGACCGCACCCATGCAACGCGCCACCTCTCTCGCCCGTCTTCGCTCCGCCACCACGCCGTTTGACATCATCATCATCGGTGGCGGCGCGACCGGCCTCGGCGCCGCCGTGGACGCCGCCGCCCGTGGCCACTCCGTCGCCCTCCTCGAATGCGACGACTTCGCCAAAGGCACCTCCAGCCGCTCCACCAAGCTCGTCCACGGCGGCGTGCGGTATCTACGCCAAGGAAACATCTCCCTGGTCCTCGAAGCCCTCCGCGAACGCGGACACCTCACCCGCAACGCCCCTCATCTCGTCCACGACCTCGCCTTCGTCATCCCCAATTATCACTGGTGGGAGGGTCCGTTCTACGGTGTCGGCATGAAGGTTTACGATCAGCTCGCCGGCAAACTCGGCCTCGCGCCCTCACGCACGCTCAGCCGCGAAGAAACCATCGCGCAGATTCCCACCATCGAGACCGATCACCTCACCGGCGGCGTCATCTATCACGACGGCCAGTTCGACGATTCGCGCCTCGCCATCAACCTCGCCCAAACCGCCACGGACCTCGGTGCCACCGTCGCCAACCACTGCGCCGTCACCGGCCTCCTCAAGGACAACGCCACGGGTATCATCACCGGCGTTCGCGCCCACGACGAGGAAACCGGCGACACCTTTGAGCTGCGCGGCCGCGCCGTCATCAACGCCACCGGCGTCTTCGTTGACGCCATCCGCCACCACGACGATCCCGCCGCGCGCACTCTCGTCGCCGTAAGCCAAGGCATCCACCTCGTCCTCCCGAAAAAATTCCTTCCCGGCAACGCCGCCATCATGATCCCCAAGACCGCCGATGGCCGCGTGCTCTTCGCTGTTCCCTGGCATGATCGCGTCGTCGTCGGCACCACCGACACCCCGATGTCCACCCACGCCCTCGAACCCCGCGCGCTCGACGAAGAATGCGCCTTCGTCATGGAGCACGCCCGCAAATACCTCGCCACCGATCCGACCGACGACGATGTCCTCAGCGTCTTCGCCGGCCAGCGCCCGCTCGTCAAAACCGGCGACAGCGCCAACACCGCCACCCTCTCCCGCGATCACACCATCGTCGTCAGCGAAAGCGGCCTCATCACCATCACCGGCGGCAAGTGGACCACCTACCGCAAGATGGCCGAGGACGTCATTGACCACGCCGAAACCATCGCAGGCCTAGACGCACGCCCCTGCCCAACCAAAGACCTCCAAATCCACGGCTGGACGAACACTCCCGCCACCGAAAAAAACCTCCGGCCCTACGGCACCGACGCCGCCGCCATCACCGCCCTCATCGCCGCCGATCCCGCACTCGCCACGCTGCTCCACACTCGCCTGTCCTACCAGCACGCCGAAGTCATCTGGCACGCCCGCCACGAAATGGCCCTCGCCGTCGAAGACGTCCTCGCCCGCCGCACCCGCGCGCTCCTCCTCGACGCCAAAGCCTCCATCGAAGCCGCCCCCGAAGTCGCTCGCCTGCTCGCCGGCGAACTCGGCCGCGACGAAGCGTGGCAACGCGCCCAAATCGCCGCCTACACCGCCCTCGCCCGCGGCTACGTTTACACCGACCCCGCCAGCCGCGGACGTTGAAACCCCGCCAGATTGTCACGCCCGCGTGTCGGCCGCGTGAACTCGACGTGACGCCGCTCCTTTCGCTTTGCGGGCCTCGCCCGCTCTTCGCATCAGCAGTGCTCAAACCCACCATGCCCGCGCTGAGCTTCGCCCCCGCAATATCCTTTCTGGCCGCCTTTGGCCGCGTGTCACCCACGCAGCCGCTGCGCACGTTCATCCGCACCACCGGCTACAAACTGCGCCCGCCCCGCCCGATGCCGCACGCCCCGCTCGTGCGCACCGCGCAAAACGCCGTCCTCCGCACCGGCCGCGCCGGCCCGCACCAGATGGCCGCGCTCCTCAGCGAACAACGCAAAGGCCCCGTCCCCACCATCGTCTTCGGCGGCTTCGTGCCCGACGCGACCGAGCAGGTCTTCCTCATGCGCGGCTTCCTGCTCAAAAACGGCAGCGTCTATTATCTCAACTACCCGCGCAACGGCTTCTCCACCGACCTGCTCTTCGCCCAGCTCGACGACCTCGTCGAAGAACTTACGCAGGAACACGGCACGCCCCCGGTGATCTTCGCCGTGAGCTTCGGCGCCGGCCTCATCATCGAGTGGTTGAAACGCGCCCGCCGTGACGGCCGCTCCCTCGATCTGCGCGGCATCGTCCTCGTCAGCCCCGTCGCCTGCATCGAAGACCTCCTCGCCCCCGGCGAAGCCAAGCCCTCCACCCTGCTCGGCCGCGCCGTAAAACCCTTCATCAACCGCGAAGCCCCGCCCGACGAACGCCAGATCGAAAAAACCCGCACCATCTTCGCCCGCATGTTCGAAGCCGGCGCGCAAAACAAAGCCGCCCTCGCCGCCCTCATGAGCCGCGACGAACTCCGCCACCTCCACACCTCCGTCATGGCCACCATCGCCGGCGTGGACACCCAAGGCGCCTGCGAACGCATGCAGGCCCTCAAACAATTCGAGTCGCCGTCCTCCTACTTTTCGCAGGCGCTGCTGCCGCTCACGCCGGTCCCCACCCTCATCCTCTTCGCCGAAAACGAAGACGCCATTCTCGCCGCGCACGCCCCCACCCGGTTCGTGATGGAAGCCGCCCACCGCGCTTATTTCCCGAGCAGCCATTGCCAGACGATTTACAACCACCGGGGCAGCCCCGTGCAGCACGCCTCGCTCGTCTTCCACTGCTTCAATTTCCTCCCGCCCATCTCCCGTTTCTATCGCGGGTTAAAAACGGGTAAGCTTCTCCGCGCCGCGTGAATTCTCTTGCGACTCCCCCGCGGGCAAAGCTGCCTGAAAGCCAGCCCCCCCGCATGCTGGCCCCACCGAAAAGTCTGCTGAACATCGGCACGAGCTTCCTCACCTCCCGGACCATCAAAAAACTCCGGGACCGCCGCACCGCCGTGCCCGCGCAGGAAAAAACGTTCGCCAGCCTCCGCGCCGAACTCGCCCGCACCGCCTACGGCCGTGAGCTCGGCCTCGCCCCCGGCACGACCTACCAGGATTTTCAGGCGCGCGCCCCGCTCCGCACCTACGAGCAGTTCATGCCCTACATCGAGCGCATGAAACACGGCGAGGAAAACGTCCTCTGGCCCGGCCGGTGCAGCTTCTACGCCGTCTCCTCCGGCACCACCGCCGGCCGCACCAAGTTCCTCCCGATCACCGAGGCCATGATCGCCCACTTCCGCAAGGCCGGCCTCGACTCCCTCCTCTACTACACCGCCCGCGTCGGCCACACCGGCGTCTTCCACGGCAAGCACCTCTTCCTCGGCGGCTCCACCACCCTCAGCCGCCTCGAAGAATCCAAAAACTTCCCCGCCTTCGCCGGCGACCTCAGCGGCATCACCGCGCTCAACCTCCCCGGCTGGGTCGAGAAACACCTCTACGAACCCGGCTCCGCCATCGCCCAGCTCGCCGACTGGCCGCTGAAAATCCAAGCCATCGCCGAACGCACCTGGAACCGCGACATCACCCTCCTCGCCGGCATCCCGAGCTGGCTCCTCGTCCTCGCCGACGCCGTCCTCGCCCGCGCCACCAGCGGCAAGGCCCGCCCCTCCTACCTTCAAGCCGTCTGGCCCAACCTCGAATGCCTCGTCCACGGCGGCGTGCCCGTCGGCCCCTTCGTTGACGAACTCCGCGCCCGCATCGGCCCCAAGGTCAACTTCCACGAAGTTTATCCCGCTTCCGAAGGCTTCATCGCCACCCAAGACGCCGAATCCGCCCTCGGCCTCCGCCTCATGACCGACGTCGGCCTCTTCTACGAATTCCTGCCCATGCAGGATTACAATGACGGCGACCTCGCCACCCTCGGCAAAAAAACCGTCCCCCTCGAAGGCGTGCGCCCCGGCGTCGATTACGCCCTCATTCTCAACACCCCCGCCGGCCTCACCCGCTACGTCATCGGCGACATCGTCCGCTTCACCTCCACCGACATCCCCCGCCTCGTTTACGTCGGCCGCACGAAACTCCAGCTCAGCGCCTTCGGCGAACACGTCATCGAAAAAGAACTCACCGACGCCCTTCTCTCCGTCTGCCAAAGCCACGGCTGGACCATCACCAACTTCCACGTCGCCCCCCTCTTCATCAACTCGATGGTCGGCCAGCAACGCGGCCGCCACGAATGGTGGATCGAGCTCCGCCCCGGCACCTTTAAAAATCCCACCGGCCCCATGCTCGCCACCGAGCTCGACGCCGAACTCCAACGCCTCAACGACGACTACGAAGCCAAGCGCAAAGGCGGCGGCCTCGAAGAACCCGTCGTCCGCCTCGTCATGCCCGGCGTCTTCGAACACTGGATGCGCGAAAAAGGCAAATGGGGCGGCCAGAACAAAATGCCCCGCTGCCGCAGCGACCGCGAGATCGCCGACGAACTCGCCCAAGTCGCCCGCTTCTGCCTCGAAGCCTGAGTCCGCAAGAAAAACAGCCTCCCGGTCCGTTCCTATTTCAGCCCGTCCCTTCCACGAAAAAATCGCCCATCCAAAATCATCGGCCGACGTTGGCACAGCCGATGCTAAATTACCTCCGACATACGATTCCCTGCTCCGGCAGGGTCTTGGGGTAACATGGAACCGGCCTCATAAGCCGGTATAGAAAATAGTGGGCCCGCCGTTAGGGGTTTCGGCGGGCCCTTCTTATTTCCAGAAATCGCCCTGGGTCCGCCATTCCGACCACTCGGGCGACATCCGTCGCCCGTCCGCATAACCGTGAAGGCCATTGGCCGAAGCCACTGCCAGCGGTAAAAAAAATGAGCTGGAAAATGCATCGCCACCCCGAGCGAAAATAAAAAGACGGCACCCGCGAGCACCGTCTCAAAAACTCTTAATCAGCGACTCGGAAAACCTCGCTTACTTCAGCAACTCCACGATGAGCTTCTCGTAGTCGGCCTCC
>JAHFTG010000135.1 GCA_023269455.1 Opitutaceae bacterium
CTTGATAAACGACGTGAGCACGGCGCGGCTGTAGTCCGCGTCCATGGTGAAAGCCGTGTGGTCCCAGTCGCAGGAGCAACCGAGCTGGCGAAGCTGACGGAGGATGTGGTCGCCCTTTTCGTCGCGCCACGTCCACACGCGCTTGAGGAACTCGTCGCGGCCGAGATCGCGGCGGCCTTTGCCCTCGGTTTTCTTGAGGTGTTTTTCGACCATCGTCTGCGTGGCGATGCCGGCGTGGTCGGTGCCGGGAATCCAGCAGGCGGCCTTGCCTTCGAGGCGGGCGCGACGGATGAGGACGTCCTGGAGAGTGTTGTTGAGCACATGGCCCATGTGCAGGATGCCGGTGACGTTGGGCGGCGGGATGACGATGGTGTAGGTCTCCTGCCCGGGCGCGGCGTGGCCGGCGAAGCACTTGGCCTCCTGCCAGGCGGCATACCACTTGTCCTCAACGTCCTTCGGTTCGTAGCTCTTGGTGATGTCGGCCATGGGAAAATTATGAACGGTCACGCAACCAGCCGCGACGCTGCGTGGCAAGCGGAGGATTGGCCGCTCGACTGCGGGCGTTCATTCCCTCAATTAAGCGAACACTCATGCTAGGTCGCATTCAGAAACACGCTCAGGAACGCCTCAACTTCACCGGAGACGTTCCGGTCGCCAAACGCCTCTCGGCGTGCAAGACTTTCCTGCGCCTCGAAAGCGCGATGATCCGCATGCGCCACGACGCCGGCGAATCCGGCCTCGCCGTCGCGCAGGCGCGCGCGGGCATGGTGGACGTGATGCTGCGCCATCTCTTCGACTACGCGATCGCCAGCTACGAACGCCTGAACGAAAAACTCCCCGCCCCCGTCGCGTTGCTCGCCATCGGCGGCTACGGACGCGGCGAGGTCAGCCCGTTCAGCGACATCGACATCATGTTTCTTTTTCCCGCGAAGGCCCGCGCAGGTTTCGTGCAGCCGCTCCAGGCCCACCTCGTCAACGAGATCCTCTACATCCTCTGGGATTGCGGCCTGAAGGTCGGCCACTCCACCCGCACGATCGACGAGGTGTTCGCCGAGGCCCGCAAGGACATCCAGAGCAAGACCGCCATGCTGGAGTCGCGCCTGATCGCCGGCTCGTCCGCGCTCTTCAACGGCTTCGAGCAGGCCTACCGCGTTTACTACACCGTCGAAGATCCCAAGGCCTACATCGCCGCGCGCCTCTCCGACCAGGCCACCCGCCGCGCCAAATACGGCGACACCGTTTTCCTCCAGGAACCCGACGTGAAAAACGGCGTGGGCGGCCTGCGCGACTACCAAAACGCCCTCTGGATGGCCCGCGTGAAACTAGGCATCAACTCCATCCAGGAACTCGCCGTGCAAAACTATCTCCGGCGAAACGAGCTCCGCGACTTCGTGCGCGCCTACAACTTCCTCCAGCGCGTGCGCAACGAGCTCCACTTCCAAAAAAAGCGCCCCACCGACGTCCTCGACCTCGAAGCCCAGCCGCGCATCGCCCAGGGCCTCGGCTATAACCACCGCACGCTGCTCGGCCGCGTGGAGCATTTCATGCGCGACTACTACAAGTCCGCGCAGACCATCTTCCGCATCTCCACGATCATCGAGAGCCGCCTCGCCCTCACCCTCGAAAAACCGCGCACCGGCCTCATCGGTTCCTTCCGCGAGGCCGTCCGCGCACGGCGCGACCAACGCAGCAAACACATCGACGGCTTCATCCTGCGCGGACGCGAACTCGGCGCCGATTCGCCCAACGTCTTCCGCGAAGATCCCGTCCGCCTCATCCGCGTCTTCCGCCACTGCCAGAGCCTCAATGCCCAGCTCGATTTTTCGCTCCAGACGCTCATCCGCGATTCCCTTCCGCTTATCACGCGCAAGGTCACGCGCTCGGCCGACGCCAACATCAGCTTCAAGGCCATCCTCGACGAAGCCGGTGCGGTTTACCCCGCGCTCAGCCTCATGCACGAGCTCGGCGTCCTGGGGCGTTTCATCCCGGAATTTGATGGGCTTACCTGCCTCGTGCAGCACGAATACTATCACCGCTACACGGCCGACATCCATACGCTCAACGCCATCAAGGAACTCGACCAGGTCTTCACCGAAGCCGAGCCCATCACGTTAAAATACCGCTCCGCCCTTCACGAAACCACCAGCCCCACGCTGCTTTATCTGATTCTTCTGCTCCACGACATCGGCAAGGCCAAAGGCATCCAAGGCCACGCCGAGAGCGGCGTGGAAATCGCCATCCCGCTCCTCAAACGCCTCGAAGTCTCTGAGGTGAATTCCGAGATGGTGATCTTCGTCATAAAAAATCATCTCATCATGGCACGCTTTTGGCAGAAGCGGGACGTAGATGATCCCAACACTGCCGCTGCATTCGCCGAATTGGTCGGAAACGCCGAGAAGCTCCGCTATCTCTACGTCCACACATTCTGCGACGCCCGCGGCACTGCGGCCGGACTTTGGAACGGTTACAAAGACACCCTTCATTCCTCACTCTATCGCTCCACGCTCGATCACCTGATTCTCGGCCCCGCGATCGCGACCCACAATTCCCAACGGTTGAAAATGACCTTCCAGGCTCTCGTCTCCCAAAAAATTCCCGGCATCAGCGAGGACGAGATCACCGCGCATTTCAATCTGCTGCCCGAGCGATATTTCATCCACACCGAAACCGCCGAGATCGCCCTGCACATCAGCATGGTCAACGGCCTGCTGAAGTCCATCGCCCAGGCCAATTCCGTCGGCTCCCTGCACCCGGTGATCGAGTGGAAAGACGACCTCAACCGCTCCCTCACCGTCGTCAACGTCGTCACGTGGGACCGCGCCGGCCTCTTCTACAAACTCGCGGGCGCGTTCAGCGTCGCGGGCCTTTCGATTCTCGGCGCCAAGGTCATCTCCCGCAGCGACCACATCGCGATCGACACCTTCTACGTCGTCGAGCCCGGCCGCGGCGTCGTGCAAAGCTCCAAGGCCCAGGAAATCTTCGCCAAGACCGTCGAAGAGTCCCTCGTCGCCAACAAAGACCTCTACCCCGACATCGTCGCCCAAGCCAAAAAATTCGCCTCCACCCAGCGTTACAACACGCCCTCCGGCAGCGAGGCCGTGCAATCCTCCTTCCCGCCCACGGTAGATGTTTACCACGAACTCTCGATGCAGCGCACCATCGTGGAAGTTCAGGCGCGCGACGAGATCGGCCTCCTCTTCCGTCTGGGCAAAACCATCAGCGACCACGGCTTCGACATCACCTTCGCCCGCATCGGCACCGAACGCGGCGTCGCCATCGACACCTTCTACATCGAGAGCGACAACCACGAGCCCACTGCGGACACCTCCCGCCTGCACGCGCTCCGCGAAGCTCTCGCCGCCATCATCATGCCCGCCCCCGCGCAAGCCGAGGCCGTCTGATTGCGGTGATCCGCGAAACCTGAAAGCAGGCGTAAACACCGGCGAAATTCTCGCCATCGCCTCCGTCTCCCTCAAAGCTGTCCGGCGTGGCAACTCATAAGGCGTCCCCCTCCGACTCTTCGGCTTCCGGTGTCTCCCACCCGAAATTCTACGAAGCGCTTTATCGCATCAGCAGCATCGCCGGCCGGGTGAGCGATCCGCGCGAAGCCATCGGCGACATCCTGGTGGTTTTTATAGAAGTGCTCAACGCCTCCTCCGGCACCGTCTCGCTTCTCAACCCCGACTCCGGAAAACTTGAAATCGAGGTCCAGCACGGCCTCCCCCCCGACAGCGACGAGGTCTCCCTCCGCCTCGGCCAGGGCATCACCGGTTGGGTCGCCTTTCACGGACGCCCCCAACTCGTGGCCAACGTCGCCGTCGATTCCCGCTACATCGCCCTCCGCCCCGAAGTGCGCAGCGAAATGGCCGCCCCCATGCTCGAAGGCGGCGGCCAGGTTCTCGGCGTCATCAATCTCGATAGCGACGTCCTCGGCGGCTTCAACGACGCCGACCTCGCCTTCTTCATCCGTCTCACCGAGGAGGCCACCGCCGTCATGCAGCGCCTCTGGCAACTCCGTCACCTCAGCGGCAAGGCCCGCCAGCTCGAATCGCTCATCACCATCGGCCAGTCCCTCGTCGGCAAGCTCGAGCAGCAGGAACTCTTCGACACCATCACCCGCGACGCCCGCCTCATCACCAACAGCCGCGCCTGCATCTTTTATCTCTGCGATCTCAACCGCCAGACCCTGCGCCTCGTCTCGCTCACCAGCCCCGTCATCATCCCGCTGCCCGACGCCGATCTCCCGCTCGAATCCTGCCTCACCGCCGCCGCCATCCACACGCGCCGTCAGGTCGAGTTTGCCAACATCCAGTCTCCCGAGTTTCGCGACGTCATCGACCTTCCCCGCGACGATGCCCTCCGCTCCGTCCTCGCCGCCCCCGTCGTTTACGAAAACGAAGTCATCGGCGTCCTCGCCGTCTTCACCGACCACGTCCACCGCTTCAACAACGACGAGAAACGCCTCCTCGCCGCCCTCGCCTCCCTCGGTGCCGTCGCCCTGCAAAACTCCCGCCTCTACTCCCGCGTCTTCCAAAGCGAAGAGTCCCTCCGCAAAAACGAACAGCTCACCACCCTTGGCCTGCTCGCCGCCGAGATCGCCCACGAGATTCGAAATCCGCTCACCGTCATCAAGCTCCTCTTCGGTTACCTCGATCTCAATTTCCCCGAAGACGATCCCCGCCGCACCGATGTCCGCGTCATCAGCGAAAAACTCGACCAACTCGAGGCCATCGTCTCCCGCGTGCTCAGTTTTGCCAAGGCGCCCTCCAGCCTTCACTCGCGCTGGTCGCTCGCCGACATGGTCGGCGACACCATCGTGCTCATCCGCCTCAAGCTCGCGCAGAACAAGATCCAGCTCCGCTACGAACCGCCCGCCCGCGCCCTCGTGGTCGATGTCCACAAAGGCCAGATCCAGCAAGTCATGCTCAACCTCCTGCTCAATTCCATGCAGGCCATGCCCGAAGGCGGCGTGATCACCATCCGCTGCGGCACCGAAGATCGCGGCGACGCGCATTTCGCCCTCGTTGACATCATCGACACCGGACGAGGCATCCCCGAGGAACTGCGCGCACACATCTTCGATTCGTTCCTCTCCGGTCGCGCCGATGGCACCGGCCTGGGCCTCGCCATCGCCAAGCGCATCCTCATCAGCCACCACGGCGACATCACCCTTGTCGCCACCAGCCCGCAAGGCACGACCCTGCGCATGGCCCTCCCCATCGCTTCATAAACGCTCCCCGCCATGTCCTCTCCCGAGCAAAAAAGAAAACTGATGCTGGCGACCATCGCCATCCTCGCGCTGGCCATCGTCCTCATCCTCGTGCTGCCGCTCAAGCTGCCTCTCCCGCTGCGCCTCGCCGTGGCCGGCACCGACCTCATCGCCGCCCTCGTCGTCTTCGTCGCCTGGCGACAAGCCGCGCCTCCGCGCTGAGCACTCTCTCCGGTTTCCGGTCTCTGCTCTCCGGTTTCCCCATGCGCCCCCTCATCATCGGCCACCGCGGCGCCTGCGGTTATGCTGCGGAAAACACCCTTGCCTCCGCCGCCCTCGCCCACGCCCAAGGCGCCGATCTCATCGAACTCGACGTCATCCTCTCCCGCGACGGCGAACTCGTCATCTGCCACGACCTCCACCTCGACGACCTCACCGATGTCGCCGCGCGCTTCCCCGGTCGCGCCCGTGCCGACGGCCTTACCTACGTCCTCGACCTCGACTGGGCCGAACTCCGCACCCTTCAAGTCGGCCCGCGCCACGATGGCACGCCTGCGCCTCGCGTTTTTTCTCCGCAGCCACTCGCCACGCTTGATCAACACCTCGAGCAACTCGCCGCCCTCAACCACGTCTCCGGCCGCCGCGTCGAACTCTACCTCGAATTAAAATCGCCCGCCTGGCACACCGCCGCCGGCCGCGACCTCTGCGCCGCCGCCCTCGCCGGCCTCGCGCGCCACGACTTCACCCGCGCCACCGATCCCGTCATCGTCGAAAGCTTCGACCCCGCCGCCCTCCGCCGCCTGCGCACCGAGTTCGGCACAACCCTCCGCCTCACCCAGCTCCTCGGCGAAAACACTTGGCACGAAGCCGCCTGTGACTACGACGCCATGCGCACCGCCACCGGCCTGCGCGAAATCGCCACCTACGCCTCCGCCATCGCGATCAACCTTGATCGCGTGCTCGCTTCATCTGACTT
>JAHFTG010000136.1 GCA_023269455.1 Opitutaceae bacterium
TATTATAGCTGGGCTTGGCCTGGCTATCACTATTTATACAAGATCTGATATGAGTTCGACGCTGGCAGCCGAACTGGACCAAAGGAGTGCCGAAGGGAAACGTTACCATGCTAATCTTCTCAACGCGGTTCAGTTAAATGAAGAATTGCAGACGGTGATGGATGCCAATCGGGTGGTTAAGGAGCATGCAATCAATCCTGCTGATCTGGCTAAAAATCTTCAGTATTTTTACCGCATCGAAGCGGAATCTGGGGTTAAATATACCGATCTTCGTCCGATCGGTTCGGCAAACCCCAAGCGTTCCGGCTCGGTTTATATTCCGGTCAATTATGCCATCACCGTAACCGGTGATTTCCTTAATATTATCACTTTTTTGCGGAACTTGGAACAAGGTGCCCATTTTTATCGGCTTAATGGATTAGTCGCCTCTGGAAAAGATTCCGGTGCAACGCTTAACCTGAATGTTGATTTACTCGGACAACCATGAAAAAAACATCCAGCTTTTTTCTGTTGATGGCCGGTGCGATGACAGCTTTTGCAGATCCCTCATCGGACATCCCTACTCCGCAGAAACGTTCTGATACGGTTGGGTTCGCCAAGACTTTACTCGCCCCCGGTGTTTCCGCAGTGCAGGCGTCGGATGGTGCGCTGCTCAAAAATCCGTTCAATCCAGTTGAGCTACCTCCCCCGGTAACAGCATCCAACAATGTTCCTGATGTGGCACCTGCGCAAAACGAACATCTGCGGTTGGAGGCGATTGCGCCCAAAGTGACTCCGAGTGGTTCGGTGAAAATAGGCGGAGAAGCTTATTTGTTGTTTGGTCAAAAAAGACTTAAAGTGGGTGACCATCTTTCAATTATCTTTGAGGGACATCCTTATGAGTTAGAACTCAGTGGAATTCAAAGCACCAGTTTCACCCTCCGTCTGAATGGAGTAGAAATCACCAGGCCCATCAAATCCGTAAAATAAGCCATGAGAACGCGCACATTATTGTTAAGTTTGTTTTTTGCCGGCACCTTGTCGGCCCAAGACGCTCCATCGACCACTGCTCCCGCTTTCGCAGCGGGTGTCATTCCCGTGACTCCGCCTGCACCTGCGGCAGCTCCGGACGCGGTGACTGTGGTAGCCGGCACGCCTGTGGCTGTTGTCACCAAGAGCAAGGATACGCTCTCGGTCGATTTTCCGGATGAGGAGATCCGCACTATCCTGCGTAATGTCGCGGATCTTTTCGAACTCAACCTTGTGATTCCCGATACCTTGCAGGGACGTACGTCCCTCAAGCTACGCGACGTCACATGGCGGCAGATTTTTCAAGTCGCGCTCTCGCCTATTGGCTATACGTTTGTAGAAGATGGTAATATAATCAAGATTATCAGCCAAGACTCTCTTGCGCAGGAACCCTTCATAACAAACAGCGTGGTTCTTGATAATGTAGCGGCTGCCAGCATCGAGCCCTTGGTTAAATCAAATCTAACGCCTGCTCAGGCGGCGACTGCAACCACGCCTGCGATTTCAGGAGGTTCTATCGTGTTGAATTCGTTGGCCAATGAACTTATTGTTACGGACAAATCGGCGGTTGTAAGGCGTATCATTGAAACAGTGAAGCGGCTCGACTCCGAACCTCGTCAAGTCGTGATCGAGACAAAGTTTATCGAGTTGACCAAGAATCAGGGTAAAGACTTGGCCGTGGGTCTGGCCGGCAAGCAAATTATGGGAGGAGGTACCACGCTCTCTAACGGTGCCTTGAACACGCTGGGACAGATCCTTCCGACTGGGCCAATTGCGACAGGATCGCCTACGGCGGGATCGGTGGGGTCTTTAAATGCGGTTTTGAATGCGAATGACTTTTCTTTATTGCTGCGTGCTTTTGATTCTTTGAGTGGAACTCGCATTGTTTCCAATCCTACGATTGTTGCGGTGAATGGTAGCACGTCTAATATTGAAATTGGAACGGACTTCCAATTGGTTACAGCCACGCAGACGGCGCCGACCGGCGGTGGAACACCTACTGTTACCTATAGCGAAGGAAAGACGGTGTTCGAGGGCGTAAAAGTTCAAGTCACTCCTCAAATCACCAGCAGCAAGCTGGTCTCGTTGGCGATTAAAACAGAAAAGAGCAATGCAACGCCTTTCACCGTCGGTGCAGGGGCCACAGCTCAGACTTTCTATGATATCAACAAGCGTGAGGGGACGCTCAACATGATATTGAAAGATGGTCAGACCGCTGCAATCGGCGGTCTTATGGATACCAAGGATAGCAAAACGGATGTTAAGGTTCCTCTTTTGGGGGACATCCCTGTTTTGGGCTTCTTGTTTAAATCAAAGGTTAGCAAAAAGGTTGATACCAACCTGTGCATTTTTATTACCGCCAGCATTTTGGAGCCAAGCAAGACCACCTATCATAATTTGGCTACAAAGGCCCAGTTGGATGAGCTTAGCGTTACGGATCGTGATATCGAAGGTGTTAACTACAAGATCAGCGATGATGAGGCTCGTCTGTATGAAAAGGCAAAGTCCGTTCGTCAGCAGAAACAGGATGAGGCGATTAAGAATAAACTCGCTACACAGGCGGTGTCTCCGGGAAAATAAAGCCAAGAGTCGATTTCTGGATTTTGGCTAAGTTAGGTTTAAATCAAACAGCACCCATCTTTACGGATGGGTGCTGTTTTGTTTATAATAAAACGCATGATGACGGGCGGGTATGTCGTCTTTACCGGTTGCACGATTCACCACCAGCCGCCGATAAATCCTTGGGCGGCTTTGACGGCGAAGACTCCTAGGTTTTTTGTGGCATGAGCAGTCACGCAGGGAAGTAAGGAGTGATGCGGGTTGAAGCGGGCGAAGCGCACGGTGTAAAACCAAAGGGAGCTCAATAGAACCATCGCGGTGCTAAACCAGCCTTTGGGTGTAAGAGTGAGTTCCAGCCGGCCATCACTCCAGAGCCAGCCACCTTGCCATGTCCACAGGAATGGATGGAGCAGCGTGAAGAGCACGGATGCGGCAGCGATGCCGAGCCATCTTATCACGTGACCGCGTCCTTCGATCACAATGAATCCGCGGAAGATCAGTTCTTCGATAAACGCAGCAACCAGTGTGTAGATGCCAAATAACACCGTGATCGAGGACTGTTGTGAGCTGAGTCCGAGGCGGATTTCACCGATGGTTTCGGCGGCGAGGATCGTCAGCGCGCCTAAGGCCGCAATCACGCAAGCAAGAAGGGAGGCCGAAGTTGCACCAGGCAGGGCGCGGGGCTCGGGGTGGCCGGCTTGGGCCGCCATGTAGTCGGACCGCCAGAGGCGAACCACGTAGAGGCTGGCGGCAATCATCAGAATAAGAAGCAGGGGATTGTCGGTCATTTTTTGGGGGAAAGGGTGACTATTGATTAGCCATTTTGGGTTCGGTGCCTAGCATGGAAACAGTTTATGCCCGCCACCACCCTTCGACCTTCTGATCGCGTCCCGGCGCAGGATTTCGCCACGGTCTTTGCGCGTCTCAAGCCGCATATGGCCGAGCTGGATGTGTTCTTGCGCAGCCAGCTCGCGGCTTTTGAGCCGGAGATCCGCGATATGGCGGACTATTGCATTGATACCTCGGGTAAACGTATTCGGCCGGCTTTGGTGTTTTTGAGCGGATGGAGTGGTGATGGTGTGCCTGTGCATGATTTGGTGCGTGTATCGGCGGTGGTGGAACTCATCCATCTGGCGACGCTCGTGCATGACGACATCATGGATGAGGCTGACCTCCGCCGCAGTCGACAAACCGCATCCCGCCAGTATGGGCCGGAAGCGGCAGTTCTTTTGGGCGATGCGTTGTTTGCCCACGCGCTGCATCTTGCGGCTCAGTTTCCCACGACGGAGGTTTGCCTGGCGGTCGCTGATTCCACCCGGAAGGTCTGCGCGGGGGAGATCGTGCAAACGCTGCGACGCGGCACCACCAACATCACGAGGGAGGATTACTTTCGGGTGATCGATCTGAAGACGGCCGAGCTGTTTCGTATTTCTTGTTTTTTGGGCAGCCGACTGGCCGGGTTCCCGGCGGCGTTTGTGGAGGATGCGAGCCGGTTTGGACGGCATCTTGGGATCGCCTATCAGATCTACGATGACCTGGCGGATTTCTTCGGGCAGGAAAAGAGCATCGGCAAGACGCTCGGCACGGATCTGATCAGTGGCAAAGTCACGCTTCCGCTGCTCGCGCTCATGGAGCGTTTGCCGACGGAGGAGCGGGCTAGTTTGGCCGATGAGATTCTCGGGCAGCGAGAGCCGGATATGGCAGGTCGCCTGCGGCAGATGCGTGAAACAGGGGTGTTTGCGGCGGTCGCCGAAGAGGTGCAGGTCGAACTGCTCAAGGCTGAGTCCGCATTGGCTTCCCACACCGCGCTGGCGCCGGTGCCGCTGCTTATGCAGTTGTGCGATACGCTGCGTTATCAGGTCGGGAATTTGCGGGCGGCTTCGGTCGTCTAAGCGGTGAACTTTACGCTTTCATCGTCTATCCGGTCGGGACAATCCCGACTTTCGATTTGCCCGATAAAGGGTGTGCGTTAGTTTGCTCTCCAGATGAACGGCCTCACCAAAACGCTGACCAAGACGCTTGTGGCTTCGCCCGAGCGTCAGCAGGAGGCGGGTTCGGATTGGATGATCGTGCAGCGGGTGCAGGCGGGGAATGTGGCGTCGTTTGACCAGCTCATCTTGAAATATCGCGAGCGCGTCTATGCGATGATCTACAACATGACTTCCAATCGGGAAGATGCCGCAGATTTGACGCAGGACACGTTTATCAAGGCGTTTCAGTCGATCAACCGGTTTCAGGGGCAGGCATCGTTCTTCACATGGTTGTATCGTATCGCCGTCAATTCATCGCTTACGCATATCAGGAAGAACAAGTTGAGAACGTTTTTCAGCTTCGATAAGGTTCACGAGGACGCGAAAGTCACCGAGGTCATCAACCGGCTGACGGATAAGAAGGACGTCGAGCGCGATGTTTTCGTGAATGAACTCCAAGAGAAATTGAACGAAGCGATGCAGAAATTGTCTATCCCCCACAGAACCGTGGTAACTTTGTTTGAAATAGACGGCCTCAGTCATGAGGAAATCGCCGAGGTGATGACCTGCTCGGTCGGAACCGTGCGTTCTCGTCTCCACTACGCGAAGCAGCTTTTGCAGGCCGAACTCCAGTCTTACGTCCGCCCATGATGATCCCTGACCGCGCTCCCGAAAAGGTAACGATTGAGGATTTGCTGCGCCTGAAGCGCGCCGAGCGGCCGTCGCCTGAATTCTGGACGCGCTTCGAGCAGGATCTCCGCGCCAAGCAACTCGCCGCCATCGTTGAGAAACGCCCGTGGTGGATCGCGCTGCGCTTGCCGCAGGCCGCCCGGGTCGTGGCGCGTTTTCAGGTTCCAGTCGGGGCGGCGGCGATTCTCGCGCTCAGTTTTGTCGTGGTGAACCAGTATCATTTTCAGCCGGTGGCAGCACCGCTTGAGCAGGCATTACCAGAAGCTGCGGCTTCGACATCGCAGGGGGTGATCGCCGCCGCCTCGTCGGCCCCGGCCCCGAAGATGACCGAGTCCACCGTGGCGATCGCATCGGTGGCTTCGCCAGTCGAGAAGCCGGTGGTGGCGGTCCTTTCTCCGAAGATGATTGAAACGAATATCGTGGCTCGCTCCGAGGTCGCGGCTGATTCGTCCGCGCAGATGCGTCAGCCTAGCCAACTCACGTCGATGATTCCTTGGGGCGTGGGACAGGCGAACGATACCGCCGCTTCGTCTCAGGCGCCCGTTTCGGCGAGCCTGTTGGAAACGGGGCTTCAGGTTGCGGCAAACTCCGATTTGGTCGTCACGTCATTGCTGGGTAATGCCGCTGCCAACGATAACCAGACACAGACCGCGAGTGCGCAGGTGATCGAAGCCAAGGCGGTCGTCGCGCAAGCCGCATCGCCTCGCGAGCTTCGCCGGGCCAAGCTTCTCGCCGGTCTGGTGCTGGCCGACAACGCCACGGGTTCCGACGTCGCACATGCGATCAATGGCCGTGACCTTGCGTCCAACGGCATCAGCGATGACCAGCTTTACGATTCGGCCCGCCGCATGGGCATGCGCGGCGACCGGTTCACGCTGAAATTCTAAGCTAACGGGAGCGCTTCGGATAGGCGTGTGGTTTTTTTGCTTTT
>JAHFTG010000137.1 GCA_023269455.1 Opitutaceae bacterium
GATATGCACGTTGTATCGAGTCCCTCGCGAGAGCTTAGTGCAGACGCAATAGCTAGCGTTAAGAAGTGGTCTTTTGAACCAGCAGTCGAAAACGGGATTCCCGTGAAAAACACCGTGGAATATCTAATTACATTTAGATCTGAAGGCAGTTTTAAATATCAGCCAAAGCCCGACAAGGCGTCCCTCATCTTTAACGGCAACCAAAGAAATTGACCTCACCTCTTTTTATCGCTCAAGCGGCCGGGCCAATGTATTTTTTGATGATCATTATGGCCTGCTGCCCTTTTGGCTTAGCTCTAATGATTGCTGGTGCTGTCGTGCGCTTGAGGAAATCTGACGAAAGCAAAAAAATTGGCGGGATTCAGATTCTCATAGGACTAGGATTATTTCTTGGATCTATTATTGGTTGGATGATCTTTAAAACACTGAGATGAGTTAACTGGGCGCGAAATGAAGATTTATATACTCACAATATTCTTCCTGTTTGCAGGAATTAAAGCGAATGCCGCTGATCTGATTATACAGTCTATCGGCGAATATTTTTCTCCGCTGAAAACCACATGTCTTTCCATCACCAGCGACACTCAAACCGTAAAATTTAAGTTTTCTCACAAGGGCAAAGATGGACGGAGCACATCCATCGAGGATCAATGCAGCGCCTCCAACCGTTGGTCATGCTATTTTCAGGATGAAATGACCGTGTGGTTTTATAAGGGCGGAAAGACCGCCCTCGTAGCCACCATCATCCCCAAATCAGGAAGCCTTCTGGAATTCTCATCTTCGACTGGAGTTCTTGATATCGAGAAAGACCGTAATCTGATCCCCAAAGTCTTTTTAGATTTCCTAGAAAAGAAACCAAACAAAGGGCCACTCAACAGCTCCCCCTGAAACTCTCGCAAAAACAAAAGGCCGCCTCGGGATGAGGCGGCCTTTTTGTGGCAGATAAATCCGGCGGTTAATCGCCGGGCTTTTGATAATTACCAGCCGAGCGTGGATTTCTTGGTCTGCTTGGCGATGGCGCGGTCGTCTTCCCACACGGTCAGGCCGGTGCGAACGTCCACCAGCGACATTTGGAAGCTGTAGGTGTTCTGCGTGACACCGTTCAGGCGGTCCACCTGCTGGATGAGCTTGCCGTAGAGCGTGTAGTTGATGGCGGGCGTCTTGGCTTTCTTGCCGGTCGTCATCTCGTCCATCTCGGCGGCTTCGGAGGCGACCACGGCGCGTTCGCCCAGGCCCATCGTGTTCGTCACGGCGACCTTGCCGGTCTGGATGAGGGCGACGCGGATCTTCTTGATGAGGAGATCGGTGTCGATGTTGAGCTGGGTGTTGTTGATGATGCGGTCGATGGCGAGGACGGCGGGCTGGACGGCAGCCTTGTCAAGCGCGCCGGAGGTGAGCAGCGAGCCTACAAGCTGGTCGGCGGCGGCATACCAGTCCTGCGAGTTGATGCCGCCGGTGTTCAGGGCCTGCGGGCCGCTGGCGTCGATGGTGCGGGTCTCGGCAGTCTGACAACCGGTGATGAGGAGGGCCGATGGCAGGAGCACGCCTGCGAGGAGCGCGGTTTTGAAGCGGATGGTGGTCATAGGTGAAAAAAGGGGAATCAAAGTTCGCTGATCTTGAGGACGAAATCAACGGCGCGCGGCGAGACGGCGACCGTGGAGATGTTGACGGTCTCGCGGCCTTGGAGCTGGAGCACGCGCCAGCCTTCGGTGGGGCCGTTCACCGCCATGCCGTCTTTGTCGATCCACTCGAATTTGTAGCGGACGGAGCGGAGGTCGTTTTTGAGGTTTTCGACTTCGGCTTGGATTTTGAGGAGGTTGCCGGAGACGACGCCTTGGTTGATGGCGTTGATGCGGACCGTGCGGGCGAGGGTGTTGTCGGTGACGACGCGCTTGTCGGAAATGTAGTTGGTCGCGGCCTGCGGCTGGGCGCGGGAGACGGTGTTGACGTTGGTGGCACAGCCGGAGAGGACGGCGAGCAGACCGGCGGCCATCACGGGAGCGGCGAGGAGGCGGAAGGACATTTTCATTTGAGGGCGAATTGGGTGATGAAGAGAGGCGCGGTGGTCGAGACGCTCTTAACATAGACCACATTCACGGCGCCAGGGTCCAAGGTAATTGTTTTCGTCTGCCCGCCGACGGTGATGGCGAGCTGGCGGTTGGCGGGGGTGGCGAGGCGGGCGTATTGGAACTCCTTGGGCAACGTGCTCCAGGTGCGGGTGTCGGCGATGTTGGTGGAGTAGTTCAGGACGGTCATGCCGATGCCGCCGAGGAGGCCGAGGCCGGGATTCTGGTCGCTCAACTGCTTTTGCACGATGGCTTGGACGATGGCTTTGGTCGCGGTGCCGATGAGGGTTTTCGTGACGATGGTGGGCCACTCGTTTTTGAAGTCATTGGCCACGACGCTGTCGATGCTGGCGACGGTGGCGGTGGTGAACGTCTGGCCGCCGCCGGTGACGACGAGCGCGGGGATGTAGTCGTCGTTGAATTTCAGCCGGGGAAAAGCGGCGCCGACGTAGGCGAGACGGCTGCTGACGAGAAAGGTGGGGATGTCGATGCGCAACTGGTCGCGAACGGGGCCGGTGCCGGTCTCGAAGATGACGTAGGTAAGGCCGGCGGGAACCTGACCTTCGGCGACGGCGGCCCCGAGGGCGCGGTCGGCGGCGACGTAGGGATTCTCCGGGACGAGGGCAGCGAGGCGCTCGAAGGATTTGCGGCCGCGTTCCCAGTCCGCTCCGTTCTCGCCGCGCACCGTGAAGAAGAGGCCGTCGAGAAAGACGGAGAAGGGATTAACGTAGTCGCCGTAGCCTTTCATGGGCGCGGTCGATTCGGCGAGGGCGGAGCTGAGCGCGGGACCGGTCTTGGGATCGCTTTGAGCCTGGTCCACGTCGTAGGCGGCGCTTTTGCCTTTCTCGTCCTTTACTTCGCCGGCGCGGGCTTTGTCGGCCTCTTTTTGGACGGCGAGGATGCGCTTCTGGTTGTCGGCGACAGCGTCGCGCTGGCGTTGGAGCGCACGGTTGAGAGAGACGCGGGCGGAGTCGGGCTGGCCGATCTGGAGGTAGTTGAGGGCGTTGTAGGTATCGAGCATCACCTTGTCGTAATCGCGTCCGCGGTAGGGCAGGTTCGCGAGGTTGGTGATGATGGCGAAGCCCTCGGAGCCGACTTTCACTTTGGCCTGCTCTTCCCAAAAATTAACTTTGTCCTCGGCTTCGTCGAACGCGGCGATGGAGCGCTTGGCGTAGCCGGCGGAAATCTCGGCGGGCGTGGGAGGCGGCAACGGCGGCGCGGCCGGATCGGCCGGGGCTTCGACGCGCGGCGGGGGCAACTGCGCGGGGTCGGCGAGCGCGGCGGTGCGAAGCGTGGCGCCCTGCTCCAGTTTCCACAGAATCTCGTCCTTGCCGCCTTCGTGGTCCTTCGCGCTTTTATCGACCGTCGCGACGGCAACCGCGATGTTGCTGCTGCGGAAAGACGTGGTGAGCGACGACGACTGCTGCTGGTAAGTCTGGCAACCGGTGACGAGCAGGACGAGCGCGGCACCGCCGAATGAAAAGGCGAGCGTGCGTCCAGACGCGAGGATGCGGGAAGTGGATTTCATGCAGGATTGATGGGCTGAAGCGGGACTGGAAAATAACGGAAGCCGTCCGGGACCACGGACGGCTTCTTTCTAAAAACAGGAGAGATTACTCGGTGGCCGGCTGATCGGGAACGTCGTCCTTGAGGCGCACGATGGCGAGGCGGTCGATGCCGGTGTCCTCAAGAATATCGGCCTGCGAATTCTGCGGGGTAACGCGGCTGATCTTCACTTTGCCCACGTAGATTTCTTCGCGGGTTTTGTCGCCGGTGTCAGGATCGACGAGTTCGCCGCCTAGGGTGAAAACTTCCCAGACCTGGCCGACCTTGATGCCGGAGGTATCGTTGCGGTTGATCGTCACGATCTTGTCGCGCTTGCCGATGACGCGGGCCGGGAAGACGGCGTCGGCGACGCGGGTGGCGATCTTCTGCGCCATCTCGCGGGTGATGTCGGTGAGGAGGATGTCGCTCTCCTGGCCGTTTTTCTCGACGGTGTTGGCGGAGAGCTGGTCGGCCTCGCGGCGCGAGACTTGGAAGTTGGTGCTGGCGATGGCGCGCTGGGTGGAGACCTCGGTGATCTTGGCGACGGCGGAAAGCTCGATCACACGGGAGGTGACGGTCTTGCCGAGCGAGGCGAAGGTGCGGGTTTCCATGCGGTCGTTGAAGCCGTCCACGCGAATGGTGAGCAGGTAGTCGGCTTGCTGGAACTGGAAGGCGCTCCCGGCGGCGGCGGATTCCTTGGCGAGCGCATCGGCGTCGGAGCGTTCGAGGATTTCAAAACGCTTCGTGCTGAGCACGCGGTCGTAAACCTGCGAATCGAGCGCTTCCAAAACGCTGGCGAGCGAGAGGCCGACGCCCTGCTTGAGCATGCGGGACTTCACGGCGTCGGTCGCGGCGATCTTGGTGATGGCGAGTTTCTTTTTGGCGGGGGCTTCCTGAGCGATCACCGAGCCGGTGAGCAACGCGCCGAGGGCGAAAAAGGAGAGGATTTTAAGAAATTTCATGGGACGGAAAACGAGTTGAGTTGAAAGCGGGCGATGAAGGGGCGGTTCGGTTAAAAATCGATCAGAAGCCGAAGAGGGAATGGCCGTCGCGGTCGTTGCGATCATTGCGGGGATCGATGTAGCCGTTGTTGTTTACGGTGACGGCGGGCGCGGCGGTGGTGTTAACCTTGAAGCCGCTCTGCGCGAGCGCCTGGGCCTTGCCTTCGAGCACCTTGACCTGGGCGTCGGTGAGCTTGGCGCCATTTTTCAGGTCGTTAAGGAAAGCGGTGGAATCTTTCCAGCGGGCGTAGCCTTCGTCGCTCAACGCCAGCGCGACGGTGAGCGTCTGGCCCTTCATGAAGTTGACGGTGCGTTCCCAGGGCTTGAAGCCCTCGCGGGTGACGCGGAGCTTGCTGAGGCCGGGCTTGACCGTGATCTCGCCGGGCGCGGAGCCGGCCGCGACGCCGTCCACCTCGACGGTGACGGAGAGGGGCGAGACCTTGAATTTGCTGTCGGAGATGGAGACGGTATTTTCAACGCCGATACGGACGTCGGGGATGGTCAGGTCGGCCGCCTCGGTCTGGATCGTGACGGTGACGAGCCCCTGCGCGGCGGCGGGCGCGACGATGCGGCCGGCGTCGATGCGCGTCTTCAGGCTGGCGGCGACTTTCTTGGAGGCGTCGGCGAGGAGTTCGTCGAGCACGTCGGCCTGGGCCTCGGCGGACGCGCCGCTTTGCTGGACGAGCTTGGAGACTTTCACGGTGTCGGCGGTGATGCTCGCACCGGTCGTGCCGTCGAGAATCTTGTAGGTGACGCGAAGGGTGTTGGTCACGTTGACCACGTTGACGCCGTAAGCGTCGATGGCGCGGGCGTTGGCGTCGAAGCCGGTGAGCGTGACCTGGAGGAGGTAGTCGGCGCCGAGGGTCTGCGCGAGACGGACGGCGGAGGAGCCTTGGGCGAGCGCGGTGTCGGTGGCATTGGCGGCGGCGCCGTCGAGCCGGGCCACGGCGTTGGCGGCGGTCTCGCGGCTGATCACGGACACGCCGAGATCGGTGACTTGCGCGGTGACGTAGTCTTCGAGGGAGGCGACTTTGTCGTCGTAGGGTTTGCCCGCGCGATTGGAAACGAAGACGGCGGTCTTGTAGGTTTTGGAAACCGCCTCGCGCTCCTGCTGCGTCGTGGTGATGACACGCTCGGTGACGGTCTTGCCGTCCTGAACATAGGTCTTCGTCTCGACCGTGGTGGCGGGCGCGCCGATCTGGGTCTCGGTGGTGACGGTGGACTGCGCGAAGACAGCGAGGGAAGCCGATGCCATCAAGGCACCCAGCAGAACGAGGAGGCGGGCAAATTTCATGGGAAAGGAAAGAGGTGGACGGGCGGGTAGGACAGTGAAGGAGCCAACGATGTTCACGCAAAAACCATAAATCATGCGCGAGCGTTGGCCGGGATAGACTTGGGCGACTTCAAAATGGCAGATTGAACGCAATGAATGCCATGCGGTTCCATAACGACGTAGCCCTGTTTTTTCGCAGCGCCCACCGCTCGCGTCAAGTGACTTGCTCGCGGTCGCCCGCCGTATCCATTTG
>JAHFTG010000138.1 GCA_023269455.1 Opitutaceae bacterium
CATGAAATGGACCGCTCCGCTCCGCCCCGTGCTGAAGGCAGGCGATACGCTGATCGACCGCCTGCTCTGCGTGTTTGGCGCCGTGCTGTTCTGCCAGCTCCCTGAGTTTATCCAGCAATACCTCCAACGCCTCGGCGGACGCCTCGACGAAGCCCGCCGCCAACTCGCGCAGTTCACCGACGTCGCCGCGCAGTCAAAGCTCACCCTCGCCGAATTCATCCAGCGCACCAGTCACAACGCCGATGAAAGCGTCGCCCGCCTCGCCGGCGTCATGAGCGATACCGTCGTCCGCGTCGATTCGCTCGCCTCCGCCGACCTCGCCATACGCCACGCCTCCCTCTGGGAAAAACCCTTCGTGTTTTTCGCGCACCTCGACCCGTCCATCGCCCGCGCCACGCTCTCGATCTACAAACCCGCCGTGCCAACTACCGTCGAAGGCCTGATCTACGCTATCCTGGGCATGCTTGTCATCCTCGGCCTCTACCACGGCCTCATCCGCTATCCGATAGTCACCGCCGCCACGGCCCGCAAAAATCGCGCAGCCGCCGCATCCCGTCCGCTTGCATCCGCGACGCCTCTGCGATGAGGCGGACCGGCGACCGCTGAAGTTAGCGAGGGGAATTGGCCAACGGCGAAATCCCCCGCCTTACGACGTCACCTTGTGGTGCTTCGCGTTGTGAGCGTGATGCGCAGCGTGTTTATGCGCTTTGCCCTTGTGATGCTTATGAGCCGTCTGGGCGGAAGCGGTCGAAACCGCAAACGCACTTAACACCGCCAGCAGAAGAATGGATTTTTTCACGCGCCAACACATGCACCTGCCATCCGCGTGTCGTCCAGTCCGTTTTGATCCCTGCGAGTGAACAAATTTGCCGCGCGCCTCCCCGGAAAAACCAAGGAACCGAAGCCGCTCTCGCGCTACCATCGGAGCAACCGACTGCTTGGGTCTTCCCCACTCGTAACAACCCTCAATCTCACATTCCCATGGGCTCCCTCATCCTCGCTCTTCCTCCCATCGCCGCGGTCGGCTACTCGATTCTCTACATGGTTTTTGGCGGCGGCCTTTTTGGCGCCATCGTGATTTTCGTCATCGCCAAGATGTTCGGAAAATAAACCGCCTCCGGCGGCTTCCGGCTCGCGTTTCTCCGGCCCGACCGGCTAGTTCTGCGCGATGACCGCATCGCTCGCTTCCTCCTATCTTGGCAAACCCTGCCCCTGCGGCAGTGGCAAACCCTTCGACTTCTGCTGCGCCCCCGTGATCGCGGGCACACGCGTCGCCGCCACCGCCGAGGAGCTGATGCGCTCACGCTTCACGGCACACGTCATCAGTGACTACGCCTACCTGCACCGCACCTACCTGCCGACCTACCAAAAGCCCTACGTCGAAGAACCGGCCGGCGAACCCATCAAGTGGACCCGCCTCGCCATCCACTCCCACGAAACCGGCCCGAAGCCCGAAACGTCCACCGTCGATTTCTCCGCCTACTTCGACGAACAGGGCACCGAGCAAGCCCTCCACGAGAAATCCGAATTCCACCGCATCAAAGGCCAATGGCTCTTCGCCCGAACGCTCCGCCAAGGTCCGGCCCCCATCAAGTCCGCCGTCAAAGCCGGCCGCAACGACCCGTGCCCCTGCGGCAGCGGCAAGAAATACAAACAGTGCTGCCTCGCCAAAGCGTAAGGGTGTGACTGCGGAATAAACCAAGGCTCCGTGGGAGATAAACCATGCTCGGCCAAGGCGACCGAGATGGAGGCGGGCCAGCGGCCCGTGCCATCGAGGGCAACACTGGCCCAGCTTGGTTTACCTACCACCCGCAGGGCGTAAGCAGAGCGTTGGTTCATTTCGCAGTCACACCCTCAACCCACGGTGGCGTTCTTGACGCGCCGCCCCTTCCCTGCATTTTCAAAAAATCCTCATGAACGTCCGCTCCCTCAAGCCCGTCGCCAAAGCCGCCCACATTACCGTGGCCGCCTGGGTCGCCGTGCTCGTCGCCGGCACACCGTGAGGGAACAGAACGTCTAACCCACTTTCGCCCCCTCCGGTCTTTTCCGGAGGGGGCTTTTTTTTGCTCCACCCGGACAGCGATCGAAGGAGGCGTTTCACAACAACGCATCGCCCATGAAACCCACCGAAACCGTCCCCGCCTTGTCAGCGGACGAACCTCCCTCAGCCGACCAAACCGTCTTCGCAGTTTTGCTGGCCCTCAGCCTGTCACACTTGCTCAACGATACCATCCAGTCGTTGCTCCCGTCGATCTACCCGCTGCTGAAAGAGTCCTATCAACTCAGCTTCGCGCAGATCGGCCTGATCACGCTGGTCCTCCAAGGCACCGCCTCGCTGCTTCAGCCCATTGTCGGCACCTACACCGACCGCCGGCCGCAGCCCTACTCGCTGCCCGTCGGCATGGGCATGACCTTGATCGGACTGGTCTTGCTGGCCTACGCGCAAAATTTCCACGCGCTCCTCGCCGCTGCCGCCTTAGTCGGCATCGGCTCGTCCATCTTCCATCCGGAAGCCTCGCGCCTCGCCCGCCTCGCTTCGGGCGGCAAACACGGCTTCGCGCAGTCGCTCTTCCAAGTCGGCGGCAACCTCGGCAGTTCCCTCGGCCCGCTCGCCGCCGCCTGGATCGTCGCGCCGCACGGACAACGTTACGTGCTCTGGTTTACGCTGCTCGCGCTGGTCGGCATCGTCATCCTCTCGCGCGTCGGCGGCTGGTATCAACGCCACCTCGTTCGCGCCCGCACCGCCAAACCGTCGGCCCGCGCCAAGCCCGCCGTCACGCTCACGAAAGGCCGCGTCATTGCCGCCCTCACGATCCTCGCCGCGCTGATTTTCTCAAAATACTTCTACCTGGCCTGCTTCACCAACTACTACACGTTTTACCTGATCGAGCGGTTCAACGTGACGGTGCCGCACGCCCAGGTGTTGCTCTTCGTGTTCCTGTTTGCGGTGGCCGCTGGCACGATCATCGGCGGAACCGTCGGCGACCGTTTTGGACGCCTGAAGGTGATCTGGGTTTCCATCCTGGGCGTCGCCCCGTTCTCGCTCGCGCTGCCGTATGCGGGGCTCGTCGGCACGGTCGTGCTCAGCATCGCCATCGGCCTGATCATGTCGTCCGCGTTTTCCGCCATCCTGGTTTACGCGCAGGAACTCGTGCCTGGAAAAGTCGGCATGATCTCAGGCATCTTCTTCGGCCTCGCCTTCGGCATGGCGGGCATCGGCTCGGCCCTGCTCGGAAAACTCGCCGACCACACGAGCATCCCGTTCGTGTTTACGGTGTGCGGCTTCCTGCCATTGCTCGGCCTGCTGACCGCTTTCCTGCCTAACCTTGATCGGCCAAAAACGAGCCCCGTCACTTAACCCTTACTTAACCGCCCGCGCGGGACTGCCTTGGTAATCGGCCGTCTCCGTCGTCAGTCCCGCGCGCCGGCACTCGCGACAAAGCTTGTTGTTGGCATCGGCGGCGACCGCCTCGACCGACACCAGCATGATTTTGTGACAAGGATCGTGCAGACAGTTCACGACGTTGCGCGTCGGCGCACCGGTGTGTTCACACCGGCCGACCGGCGCGTGCTCAGCCGAGTCGCCGACCGGGATCATCATGCGCTCATCGAACACAAAACAATCGCCTTCCCAATGCGCGGAACCGTGACGCTCGCCGTAGGTCACGATGCCGCCTTCAAGCTGAAACACGTTCTTGAACCCCGCCTCACGAAAAAGCGCCGAGGCCTTCTCGCAGCGGATGCCGCCCGTGCAATACATCAGCACAGTCTTGTCCTTGAGCTCCTCGTATTGCGGCAGAATCGCCGGCAGCTCGCGGAAGTTTTCGATGGGCGGCATGATCGCGCCCTTGAAGCGCCCCACCTCGGATTCGTAGCGGTTGCGCACGTCGAAAAGCACCACGTCCTCCTCCTCGATCATCCGCTTCCACTCGTCCGGCGACAGATGCGGCGCGCCCCCCGCGACCGGCTCGATCCCCTCGCCCGCGCCCAGCGTGACGATCTCCTTGCGCACCTTGATCTCCAGCCGGTGAAACGGCGGCGCATCGGCGTAACTCACCTTGAAAATCACATCGCTGAATTCCGGCTGCGCGCGCAACGCCTCCTGATACCGCGCGGCCGCTTCCGCGCTGCCCGCGACCGTGCCGTTAATGCCCTCGGTCGCCACGAGAATGCGGCCTTTCACGTCGAGCAACACGCACAGCTCCCGGTGCGCGCGCACGAACGCCGCCGGATCTTCCAGGCGGACATACTTGTAGTAGAGGAGAACGGTAAACGGAGCCGACATAATGCGCCCGCCACCTTGGACCGGAGCCACGCGCAGGACAAGCATCCGTGCGCATTCCAAACGCGCCGCCTCAACTATCCTCCAGCTTCACATTCAGCCCGTTCAAAAACGGCACCAATTCCGCCACGCCGAAATCGGCGAGAATCTTGCCGTGCCAGTCGAGCGTGGGGACTTTTTGCTGGCCCGATTTTTTGATCATCTCGGCGCGCGCCTCGGTGTCGGTCCCGACATTTTTCTCGCGGTATCCGATGCCGTTTTCCTGCAGAAACGCGGTCACTTCGATGCACCACGGGCAGCCGGGTTTGACGTAGAGGAGCGGCAGGTTCTCAGCGGTTTCAGGTTTCATGGCCCAACCATACCTCGTCATGCGCCTTTAACAACTCCGCGCCTACACTTCGCTTTCGCCCGGCCAGCGTTCGAGAAACGCCATCTGCGCCTCACGATCAGGCACGTCCTCATAGCCGGGCCGCGTGAGAAACCGCAGCGGAAACCCCGGCTCGATCGCGAGAACGTTCACCGCTTCGCCCTCGACGCTGAAGACCGCCCGCCATGCCCCGCAGCCGATGAAACTCGTTTGATCGTCACGCCGCGTGATGCGACGCGTCCGATGCAAAGACGGATCACGCGAAAGCAGCTCGATGAGCCTCGGCAGAAAATCAATTTCCCGATGCTCCCGCAACCAGCGCGCCTGCGTGTCCGCCAACGTCGAAAAGTGGACGGTAAACCTCGCTGGCTCGCTCAGCGCCGCATCCACCTCGTCGATCCAGCCGGCCTTCGATCCGGGAAACGAATCATAAGCGGCCACATAGGGTTTTACGTCGAAGACCGGCGTGCCGTCCACGAGATCACACGGCCCGAGCGTGAGCCGCCGCCCCTTCACGCCGAGCAGGCGCACAGGCGTCATCCCGAGCGCGTTGGGCCGGTGCGGCGAGCGCGTGGCGAACACCCCTCGCCGCTTCGCCGGCCCGCGCGGAGGCATCACCAGCGGCCGCCACGTCTCGTTGCGATGAAACCACCATAACAACCACACACGGTCGAAGCCCGCGAGATCCTGCAACGCCTGCTCATAGTTCGCGCCCGGCAGCAGCTCCAGCACGTTGGTCTCCTCCTCGCCTTCGGAAGGCTGGTGACGAGCCTGAAACTTCACCCGTTTTTCGGTGCGGATAAAACCGATGGGAGTGAGCGTGAGAACGTCGGACACGGCGCAAAATTTACCGCTCATTCTGTCCGACGCCATGCGTTTCTTCGCTCACAGCCACGACCTCACGCGCGCCCCGCGTCCATCGCCTCGGCAAGCGCCGCATAACCGTCATCAGGAATCAAAAACGGATCCATGATGACGTCACTGCTCACCGGGGCGGGCTTCGTCTTGGCCGCAGCCGGAGCCGCTACTTCCACTTCCATGACAACCGGCGCGCTCTCCACGACCTCCGGGACAACCGCAACCACGGGTTGCTCTTCAACCGGCGTCACGACCGCTGGAACCGGCTCCGCTACAACCGCCGCTTGCTCGCATCGCACCAACAGCAAGCCGAGCGACGCCTCCACTTCCGCAAAACGATTAGCCAGCGCATCCGCCGCCGCTACGAGTCGCGCCTCGGCCTCCAAGGTCATTCGCTCAATCCGTGTTTCCAACTGGCCCGGCGCTGCCGCGACCTTCTCGTCCAACTCCGCTCGCGCCTGTGCCACGGCCGCCGGAAACTCCGCGAGCACCTGTTGCAACGCCGCCGTCGTCGTGCCGATGCGCTCCGCGCACGCGGCAAAGGCCGCCTCTTGACGGGCGCCCGCTTCCT
>JAHFTG010000139.1 GCA_023269455.1 Opitutaceae bacterium
TCGCCGAGGCGGATGGAGGTGCCGCCACGCTGGAAGGCGACGAGGGCGCGGTAGTCGGCGGCGGTGGCGAGCTGGTCGTTGAGGCGGAGGGTGTAGGCGGTGTCGGGGCCGTCGATCTTGCCCTTGGGGAGATTGGCGTTGGCCTTGCCGAGAAAGGTGCGGACGTCGTCCATGCCGAGGCCGAGAGCGGCAAGGCGGGCGGGGTCGATCTGCACGCGGACGGCGGATTTTTGGGAGCCGTTGACGGTGACCTGGCTGACGCCCTCGACCTGGCTGAGTTGTTGGGCGACGACGTCGGTGGCGTAGTTGTAAACCTCGCCGGGCGACCTCGTGTCGGAGGTGAGCGCGAGGATCATGATGGGCGCGTCGGAGGGGTTGGCTTTGCGGTAGCTCGGGCGGGTGACGAGGTTGGCGGGGAGGTCGCCGGTGGCGGCGTTGATGGCGGCCTGGACGTCGCGTGCGGCGCTGTCGATGCTGCGCCCGAGGTCGAACTGGATGGTGATGTTGGCGCTGCCGAGGGTGCTGTTGGACGTCATCTCGCTGACGCCGGCGATCTGGGCCAGGCGGCGTTCGAGCGGAGCGGCGACCGAGGTGGCGACGGTGACGGGGTCGGCACCGGGGAGGCTGGCGTTGACGTTGATGGTCGGAAATTCGACCGACGGGATGGGCGCGATGGGTAGAAAACGGAATGCGACGAGGCCCGCGAGCAGCAGGCCGAACGCGAGGAGCGAGGTGGCGATGGGCCGGTTGATGAAAGGAGCGGAGAGATTCATGCCGACTCCCTTTGGTCGCGGAATGACGAATGACCAATGACCAATGTCCAATGACGGAAGGAGGACGCGGAGCGCGGGAGATTTGCCTGAATGAGAGGGTTCATCTCAGGACGCGGTTTCGGGGACCGGGGTGGTTGGCGTGGCGCCGGGGCGGCGGGTGAGCCAGCGGCCGAGGCGGTCCATGTAGAGGTAGATGACCGGCGTGGTGTAGAGCGTGAGGACTTGCGAGAGGAGCAGGCCGCCGACCATGACGATGCCGAGGGGCTTGCGCAGTTCCGAGCCGGTGCCGTTTTCGAGGGCGAGGGGGAGCGCGCCGAGGAGGGCGGCCATGGTCGTCATCATGATCGGGCGGAAACGCAGCAGGCAGGCCTGGTAGATGGATTCCTCGGGCGGGAGGCCCTGGTCGCGCTCCGCTTCGAGCGCGAAGTCGATCATCATGATGGCGTTCTTTTTGACGATGCCGATGAGGAGGACGATGCCGATGAGGGCGACCATGGAGAAGTCGGTGCGGCAGATGAACAATGCGAGCAATGCGCCGACGCCGGCCGAGGGCAGCGTGGAAAGGATCGTGACGGGGTGGATGTAGCTTTCGTAGAGAACGCCGAGCACGATATAGACGACGACGAGGGCGGCGAGGATGAGCCACGGCTCGCTGGCGAGGGAGTTTTGGAATTCGGCGGCGCTGCCGGAGAATTCCGTCTGGATGGTGTCGGGCAGCTTGATCGATTGCTGGGCGAGCTTGATGGCCTCCACGGCGTGACTGAGGGAGTAACCGTCGCGCAGGTTGAAGGAGATCGTTACGGACGGGAACTGGCCCTGGTGGGCGATGACGAGGGGCGCGGTGTTGAGCTGCGTGGTGGCGAAGGCGCCGAGCGGGACGAGCTGGCCGGTGCTGGATTTGACGTAGATTTTTTGGAGGGCGGCGGGGTCTTTTTGGAAGGCGGGATCGACTTCGAGGATGACGCGATACTGGTTGAGCTGGGTGAAGATCGTGGCGACCTGGCGCTGGCCGAAGGCGTCGTAGAGAGTGTTGTCGATGTCCTGCGGGAGGATGTTGAGGCGGGAGGCTTTGTCGCGGTCCACGGTGATGTCGATCTGGTAGCCGTTGGTCTGCTGGTCGCTGGCGACGTCGCTGAGCTCGGGGAGAGAGCGGAGCTTTTCGACGAGGCGCGGGGCCCAAGTGGCGAGTTCGTCGGCGTCGAGATCGGCGAGGGTGTATTGGTATTGGGTGCGGCTGACGCGGCTGTCGATTTGGAGGTCTTGGACGGCCTGCATGTAGAGGGTGATGCCTTCGACGGCGGCGGTTTTTTCGCGGAGGCGGGCGATGATTTCGTCGGCGGAGGAAGAGCGTTGGTCGCGCGGCTTCAGGTTGATGGAGAGGCGGCCGGTGTTGAGAGTGGGGTTGATGGTGCCGATGCCGACGAATGAGCTGACGCTGGCGACGTCGGGGTCTTGCTGGACGACGTCCACGATCTTTTGCTGACGCGCGGACATGGCGGAAAACGAGATGCTCTGCGCGGCGTCGGTCACGCCGGTGATGATGCCGGTGTCCTGCTGCGGCAGGAGGCCTTTGGGGATGATCACGTAGAGGACGAGCGTGAGGGCGAGCGTGGCGATGGCGACGGCGAGCGTGAGCGGCTGGTGTTTCAAGACCCATTTCAGGCCGCCGTCGTAGAAGGCGAGCAGGCCGTCGAAGAAGCGTTCGGTGATGCGGTAGAAGCGGCCGTGGGCGGGTTTCTCTTCGCTTTCGGCGGTGAGCAGGCGTGCGCACATCATCGGGGTGAGCGTGAGCGAGACGACGGCGGAAACGACGACGGCCACGCTGAGCGTGATGGCGAATTCGCGGAAGAGCCGGCCGACGATGCCGGTCATGAAGAGCAGCGGGATAAAGACCGCGATGAGCGAGACGGAGAGGGAGATGACGGTGAATCCGATCTGCTTCGAGCCCTTGAGCGCGGCGTCGAAGGGTTTCTCGCCCTTCTCGATATAGCGGACGATATTTTCGATCATCACGATGGCGTCGTCCACGACGAAGCCGGTCGCGATGGTGAGGGCCATGAGCGAGAGGTTGTCCAAGCTGAAGCCGATGAGGGACATCACGCCGAAGGTGCCGACGATGGCGAGCGGCAGGGCGACGCTGGGGATGACGGTGGCCCAGAGTTTTCGCAGGAAAATAAAGATCACCAGGACGACGAGCGCGATGGTGAGGACGAGGGTGAACTGCACGTCCGCGACGGAGGCGCGGATGGTGGTGGTGCGGTCGGTGAGGATCTCGACGTGGACCGAGGGCGGGATCGCGAGCAGGAGCTTGGGGAGGAGTTTTTTGATGCGATCGACGGTGTCGATGATGTTGGCCCCGGGCTGGCGCTGGATGTCCAGAAGGATGGCGGGCTGGTCGCCGCGCCAGCCGGCGAGCTTGGTGTTCTCGACGCCGTCGATGACGTTGCCGACGTCGGCGAGGCGGACGGGGGCGCCGTTGCGATAAGCGACGATGATCTTGCGGTAGTCGTCGGCGGAGAAGATCTGGTCGTTGGCGTTGATGGCGTAGGCTTGGTGTGTGCCGTCGAAGCTGCCTTTGGGGGCGTTGACGCCGGCTTCGGTGATGGCGGTGCGAACGTCCTCCAGGCCCAGGCCTTGCGAGGCGAGGGCGGCGGGGTTGACCTGCACGCGCACGGCGGGCTTGAGGTTGCCCTGAATGCTGACGAGGCCGACGCCGCTGACTTCGCTGAGTTTCTGGGCGAGGAGGGTGTCGGCGTAGTCGTTGACCTTGTCGATGGGGAGGCTGTCGGAGGTGATGGCGAGCGTAAGGATGGGCGCGTCGGCGGGGTTGACCTTTTTGTAGGAGGGCGGGTTGGGGAGGCCTTGCGGGAGGACGCCGGTGGCGACGTTGATGGCGGCCTGCACGTCTTGGGCGGCGCTATCGATGTCGCGATCGAGGCCGAACTGGAGGGTGATGGTGCTGATGCCGGCGGAGCTCACCGAGTTCATCGAGGTGAGGCCGCTGATCTGGCCGAACTGCTGCTCGAGCGGCGTGGTGATGGACGAGGTCATCACATCGGGCGCGGCGCCGGGGAGCTGCGTGGTGACCTGGATGGTGGGGAAATCGACGTTGGGCAGGGCGGAGACGGGCAGCAGCGTGTAGCCGAGGGCGCCGAGGAGAACCACGGCGACCATCAACAACGCAGTGGCGACGGGACGCCGGATGAAGAGCTCGGAGACGTTCATGGAGACGGGGCTCGTTACTCCGAACGCTTGTGCTTGTGCGCGGGTTGGCCGGTGCCTGCGCCGGTGGCGGCGGGTGTGCCCGATGACGAATCGGTGGACGTCGAGACGTTCACTTTGCTGCCGTCCTGGAGTTTGTATTGGCCGTCCACGATGACGGTTTCGCCCGCGGCGAGGCCCTTGTCGATCAGGGCACGGCCGCCGTCGATTTGGGCGACTTCAACGGTGCGAACGGAGACGGTGGAATCATCGCCGACCACGAAGGCGTAGCTGCCGTTCGGGCCGCGCTGGATGACGGAGGCGGGGACAACGATGCCGTCCTTGCGGGTGTCAACGAGGAGGCGGACGTTGACGAACTGGCCGGGCCAGAGGGCGAGGTCGGCGTTGGGGAAATCAGCCTTTAGCCTGATGGTGCCGGTGGTGGCGTCGATCTGGTTGTCCACGACGGTGAGTTTGCCGGTGTCGAGCGGCGCATGGCTGTCGTGGTCGAAGGCGACGACCTTGAGGCCGTCGGCGGAGGCGATGGATTTTTGGATCTGCCGGAGATTTTGCTGCGGGAGGGTGAAGACGACGGAGATGGGCTGTATCTGGTTAATAACGACGAGGCCGGTGGCGTCGGAGGCGTGGACGATGTTGCCCTCGTCCACCAGACTCAGGCCGACGCGGCCAGGGATGGGGGCGGTGATGCGGGTGTAGCCGAGCTGGACGCGGGCGTTTTCGACGGCGGCTTCGTCGGACTGGACGAGGGCGGTGGTCTGGTTGACCAGCGATTGCTGCGTATCGACGCTTTGGCGGTCGATGAGATTCTGATCGAGGAGGAAGGTGTCGCGCTTCAGGTCGGTCTGGGCGTTGGCGAGGGTGGCGCTGTCCTGGGCTTTTTTGGCGAGGGCCTGATCGAGCTGGGCCTGGAGGCTGCGGTCGTCGATGAGCGCGAGAAGATCCCCGGCCTTCACGTCCTGGCCTTCCTGGAAGGCGACTTTTTTTAGCTGGCCGTCCACCTGGGTGTGGACGGTGACGGTGTTGTAGGCGGCGACAGTGCCGATGCCGTCGAGATAGATGGGCGTGTCGCGCCGGGCGACTTTGCCCGCGACGACGGAAATGGGGGGCGAGCCGTTGCGTTGGGCTTCGGCAGCGGCGGCGGCGCGGGTTTGCACGAGGCGGTAGCCTCCGAAGGCGAGAAGGGCTACGCCGAGGCCGGCGCCGATCCAGATTTTTTTGGACATGGTGGGAAAGGGAAGTGGTTTTATGAAATTGAAATCGGGGTGAGGCCGGCCATGAGGCAGGCGATCACCGGGGCGACGTGCGGGCGCGGGTCGCCGAGCGGTTCGATGATGATCAGGCGCGGCAGGACGAAGGCCAGACAGGCGACAAGGATGAGGTCGGCGTGTTTCTCGGGATCGCCAGGGCGGATCTGGCCGTTTTCTTGGGCGGTGGTGACGAGCGAAGTGAGTTTTTTCTTGAGGGCGGCGACAAACTCGACGCGCACGCGCGGGTCGATGCGAACGATGGTCACGAAAAGCTCCGAGAGGAGCGGCGACTGGCGTTGCTGGCGGCGCGTGGTGTCGATGATGGCGTGGAAAAAGGCGACGAGTCGGGCGGAGAGTTCGGGGCCGGCTTCGGAGAGCGCGTCGTCGCAGGCGGCGTGAACTTTGTTGAGCTCGCGGGCGAGCACGGCGGAGCCGATGTCGAGCTTGCCCGTGTAGTAGCGGTAAAGGTTGGCGGCGGACATGCCGCAGTCATCGGCGATGTCCTGCATCGAGGTCTTGGTGTAGCCGAAATGCTGGAAACGCTTGCGCGCCGCCGAGATGATTTGGGTGTGGCTGTCGGTTGTCATGGCCGGGCTGAATAGTTTTAAAATTATTCAGGCTTCAGGCTCAAGACGGGGATGAGGAGCCAAGGTTACGGCTGGGTGATTTTTTGAGGGATGTGCGCACGAAAAACGCCGGCCCGATGAAGGGCCGGCGTGGTGTGGACGGGAGAACGAGAACGGTTTTTATTACCGATACTCTTCGCCGGTGAGGGCGTTGATGATCTTGTAGTTCTCGACGTGGTAGGCGGGGTCGGCGCGGAAGGCCAGCT
>JAHFTG010000140.1 GCA_023269455.1 Opitutaceae bacterium
AGACGCCAAGAGCTATTCGCAGCAGGAAACGTTCAGAAAAGACGTGGCCGATTTCGCGGAGATCGAGCGCACCGCCAAAGGCATGATCGACGCGTTGCTGCCGTCCATCCGCGCCGACGGCAAACGCGTCCGCACGATGACGGTGCGGGTGCGTTATGGAGATTTCACGCAGGAGACTGCCGGCAAGAGCCTGCCCGAAGCGAGCGACCTGGAGCAGCCGTTTTATCCGCTGGTCTCTGTGTTGTTAAAGCAGGCCTGGACGAAACAACGCCCGCTGCGTCTGGTGAGCGTGCGGTTTTCGGGCGTAGAGGATGGCGGCCGCCAGTTGGACCTCTTTGCCGAGACCGACGAAAAACGCCGCAAGCTCGCGGCGGTGCTCGACCAGATGAATCAGGGTGGAAAAACCGGTCGCGTGCAGCACGGCCACCAACTGCCGCCGAAGAAGAAAGGATAGGGCGTGGAGTTGGGCGCTTGGCATGCGCATAGTTGTTAGTAATCGTTCTCGGCTATCGAGAGGGGCGAAGTCGCTGCTCATTTCTTATTTTCGGGATAATAAAATCATGAAATCCATCGTCCTGTTACTCGCGCTTTTTGGCGGACTTGCCTTACACGCCGAACCACCAGGAGCTACTGATTTGGTTCCCCGTGCTGACAGCCCGGCCAAGGGAAAACTGAAGATACCCGATGGCGAATCCGCGACGACGGTTACGGTAAAGGTAGAGCCTTCACTCGATAATTATACACCGCCTGCAAGTGTTCCTGCGGCGAAACCGTTGGAGGAAAATAATCCTTTTGGAGATGCGAATATTTCGCTGACGAACGACGTTGATAAAGCCAAGCCCTACGCCCTCGAAATTTTATACGGAGAGGTAGCCACGCCCTTGAAGCCGGTTGGCGGGGGTTCACCGTTGATCCCGACTCAGGAGTTTTTCGCACACGCGAAGAAGATATCGATTGCGATAGCCCAAAGTGACCAAGGTAAAATTTCGAGCACGGGGGCAAGCGTCGTCTATCATGTCGATCAAGCGGGAAAACAAAATGACACCTTCTGGGTTTATATCATTGTCCGCACACCTACGGTTGGAAAAGCGGAGCTTAAAACACGACTGCTTGTAAACAAAGACGTTTGGAATGTCTTCGGGGGTTCGACGAGCGATTCAAGCGAGGGCGCCAAGAAATATTTTTATTGGGCTGTTCGAATCAACACAGCGCCCAACAGTTTCTCGGCAGGCATGACTGACGGTTGAGTCCTGAAAATGAATAATTACGATTTGGACGACAAATTGGATTATCCGCCTGCCGTCTCCACGGTGGTTGCCGTGATCGGCGGAATTATCCTGCCTGCCTGTCTCGCGGCTTATGCGGTTTATGCCTTGTTTGCTCACGCGGTTTATATGCCGGGGAAGCGGCACTTGGGGATGATTGTAAGAGGAGGCCTGGCGATGTGGCCGGCGCTGGCTTATCTGAGCATGGCGGCGGTGGCTCACTTTCACTTGTTCTGGGGATCTCAGGCTGGGTTATGGCGCTATCGTTATCCGCTCGTCGTGGTAAGCATGCTGTCGGCTTGCGTCTGCATGGGCGTTTTCTGGTTTCGGTTTTTATCGCTGTAAGCGACCGCGAGAAAGCGTTTGGTTTTCTCGGGGTTTCGTGTCCCTTTGCTGACACTCATGACGTCCACGGAACTCCTCTCCCGCATCGAAGCCGGCAAGCGCGCCGTGATGGCGCAGACGGAGCTCATGCTCCGCGATTTCGGCCACGTTAAGAGCGAGTGGAAATACGACGGCACGCGCGTCACCGCCGCCGATGTCGCCATCTCGGAAAATATCTTTCGCGAGCTGGGTGCGCAGTTTGACGACGATTATTTCAGCGAAGAACTGGCCGTCACCGAGGCGCCGATCCCACTCACGAAGCGGTTCACCTGGGTGCTCGATCCGATCGACGGCACCAACAACTACGCGACGGGGATTCCTTACTGCGCGATCTCGCTGGCGCTGCTGGAAAACGGCATGCCCGTTTACGGGATCGTCTATGACATGGCGCGGCGGGTTCTCATTCACGGCGGGCCGGGGTTTGGGGTGTGGGATGGCGACCATGTCGCTCAGGTGAAGGCCACTCCGCCCGATGCGCAGAGCATGCTCGGGTTTCACAGTCCTTACGACAAGGTCTTCGCTCCGCATGCGGCGGTGCTCGTCGAGAATTTCAAGATTCGCGGGCTAGGCAGCAGCACGCTGCATCTGGCTTATGTCGCGGTGGGGCTGCTCGACGGCACGGTCGATCACAACGTGCGCATCTGGGACATCGCGGCGGCCGTCCCGCTGGTGTGGGCGGCGGGCGGGGAGGTCCAATTTCTCAATGGCGAACAGTTCCCCATGAAGGTCTTCAACCTCAAGATGGACCGCATCCAGTTCATCGCGGGCAACGCGACGGTGTGCGCGAAGCTGCGCGGGCTGTTGAAGGCGTGACGAGCCTTGCCGACGGAATCGGATTTTAACGCAAAGATTGCGGAGGCCTCGCAAAAAACGCGAAGGACGTAAAGCGTCCCTCTGACTTGGATTTCTTGGCGATCTTCTCCGCCGCTTCGCGCCTTTGCGTTGAAAAATCCGAGAAACGTAAACCTTGGGATAAACGCCTTTGGCCTGGGCGAGCTCGATTTCAGGGCGCAAAAAAGCGGCGACCGGTGAAGGTCGCCGCTCGTTGAGCCAAAGGCTCAAACCTCATACGTCTGCAAGGGCACGGGATCGAGCACCTTGGTGCCGGGCATCTTGGCCTCGAGTTCCTTCATAAACCAGGCGCGGGCATCGGGATCGCCGTGGGTGAGGATCACCGTGCGGGCCTGCGTCTGGATGGCGAACTCGGCCAGTTCCTCGCGATCAGCGTGGCCGCTCAACTCGAAGCGTTCGACGCGGGCGTTGATCTTCGTGGACACGTTGGCGGACGCGAAGAGGAACTCTTCGCCGTGCTTGGCGGCGAGCAGCTTGCCACCGGGTGTATCGGGATCGCAGTAGCCCACGAAGCCGACGGTGTTGCGCGCATGACCGACGAGGCCGGAAGCGAGGGTGTAGCTGGGCGTGCGCTCGACGAGCATGCCGGAGCTGATGATGTAGATGGCGTTCTGCTTGAGATCCTCGCCGGGGTTCAGCTTGCGCGGGGTCGGCTGGATTTTGAGATCCTTGATGACGCTGCGGCTGAACTGGACGTGCTGGTATTTGCGGGAGATCTCGTCGAAGTAATCGGCGAGCGCCATGCCCATGCCGGCGGCGTAGATCGGGCAGTTGACGAGGCGGCCGAATTTGCGCGCGTCGTGGAGCACGGAGAGGATTTCCTGCATGCGACCGAGGGCGAACACGGGCAGGAGGAAGGAGCCGCCGCGCTGGATGGTGTCGTTGATCGAGGTGATCAGGCGGTTGACCTCGTTGATGCGCTCCTTGCCGACCTGGCGCTCGGTGGTGCCACGGGTCGTCTCCATGATGACGGTGTCGAAGTGACCGGCGGGGAACTGCGCGCCGCGCAGGGTGCGTTGATTCTCGAAGAGCACGTCGCCGGTGATGAAGATGTGGCGGTGCTTGTGCTGGATTTCGAGGGCGCAGGCGCCAGCGACGTGACCGGCGTGGTGCATCGTGATGGTGACTTCGTCCTTCGCGTTGGCGAATTTCTTGGGCTGGAGGAAATCCATGCCGGTGAAACGGGGGACGATGCGGTCGATCTCCTCGTGAGTGAAGAGCGGGTAGTCGGGGATGTTCTCCTCCTCCTTCTGGCGCAACATCACGTTGGCGGAGTTATGCAACATCCGGTCCAGGATGAGGCGACTCGAATGGGTCATGACGACCTTGGCATTCGGGTGTTGCTTCATCACCACGGGCAGGCTGCCGATGTGGTCCAAGTGGCAGTGCGTGATGATGATAAGGTCCAGGTTGACATCCTTGATCAGCGAGAGATCCGGCGTGGCCAGACGGCCGGCCAGCTTGGGATTTAACCCGCAGTCGATGAGGATGTTTATGTCGCCTATCTCCAAATACATGGAGTTGGCGCCGATACCGCCATTGCGGTTCAGATCAATGAGCTTCATTTAGAATCGGTCAGCAGGAAGCACCGGAAGGACGGGCGCAAGCGCAAGTTTAGAGGAATAATTACAGGCATAAAAATTGTCCGCCGTCCGTGATGCGTTCAGACATCGCAGGGACCGGCGGCTTCGGGGGGCACGACCATTTCAAAGGGCGGCAGGATCACATGGATGCGGCGGCCGAGATCGTCCACGCCGTGAAAACTCCCGCGGGCGCACGCGTCGCAACCGGTGATGTGGTAGCTGTTGTAGGAAAATTGTTCGCCGGGGGCGAGGCGAGGGGTCTCGCCGACGATCTTGTCGCCTTCGACTACGAGTTGGTCGCCGTCGTCGTGTTGCACGACCCATTTGCGGCCGAGGAGGGTCACGGTGTGCTCGGAGCCGTTGTGCAGCGTCACGAAATAGACGAACGCATGCGGCTTGTCCGGCGGCAGCGTCTTGCCCCCGTGGTGATAGACGAGTTTGTCGAGGCGGGCGGTAAGGCCGGGGAGGGCGAGCGAAGCGGACACAACGCGTAAGGAACCCAGCGCACGGCGGTTTGCAACCGCGACGTTGCCATGCGCGCCGCCCGCCCTTCAACGTGGGCGGCTCATGACGCTGGCGGATTACCTTGGAGTGTTCCTCATCGGGCTGCTCGGCAGCGGGCACTGCATCGGCATGTGCGGACCCTTCGCCCTCGCGGTGTCGGCAGGTTCGGCCAACGCCACTGCGATGATCGCCCGTCAGGTCGCCTACCAGCTCGGCAAGGCCACGTCGTATCTCTTCATCGGCCTCGTGCTGCTCACGGTGAGCGGCTGGCTCGACGAACAAGACCCGCTCTGGCGCATCCAAAACCTTCTCGCCGCCCTCACGGGTGCCGTGATGATCGCCGCTGGTCTGGCCTACGCGCTGGAGTGGCGCCTCCCGCCGATGCTCGCCCGCTGGTGGCAGGGCAGTGCGGCCTGCGGTGCGATGTCCGTCCTGTGGCGCTCGCCGTCACTCTGGAAAAGCCTGCTCATCGGCTGGCTCAACGGCTTTCTCCCATGCGGCCTTTCGCTCACCGCGATTCTCTATCTGGTCAACTACGGCAAGATCGAGGCGGTTGTCGCGGGCTCGTATGTCTTCGGCCTCGGCACGTTGCCCGGGCTGCTGCTGCTGGCCTTCGCGGGAAATAAAATCAGCCTCCGCTCCCGCCGCCTGCTGCTGCGCGCGACGGGCGTGGCGCTCGTCGCTTTCGGCGTGCTCACCGTCCTGCGCGGCAACCCTTCGGTCGAGGCGTGGTTCCATCAGCACCTCATGTTCGGCGCGGGTGCGGACGGCGCGCATGCTCACGGGCACTGAGGCGGCGGTTTTTTTCGACAGGATTAACAGGATGGACGGGATGCGATCCTTCTTCCGTTCCGCGATCCTGCCCATCCTGTTAATCCTGTCCAAGTCCTCCTGCCGCCACTGATTGCTTGCCACTTATTTTTCCGCGCCGCACAAACCCCTCTTTATGCAAAAACTGGCCCTTCTCTCGGTGAGCGACAAAAGCGGTTTGGTGGACTTCGCCACCGCCCTCGTAAACCAGCACGGTTACAAGCTGCTCTCCACCGGCGGCACCGCCAAGCTCCTCGCCGAAAAAGGCCTGCCCGTCACCGAAGTCAGCCAGCACACCGGCTTCCCCGAGATGATGGAAGGCCGTGTCAAAACGCTCCATCCGAAGATCCACGGCGGCCTCCTCTGCCGTCGCGACAAGGCCGATCACCTCGCCGCCGCCGCCGCCCACGGCATCGACCTCATCGACCTCGTCGTCGTCAACCTCTACCCGTTCGAGCAGACCGTCGCCAAGAAGGACGTCCACTTCGAGGAAGCCATCGAGAACATCGACATCGGCGGTCCCTCCATGCTGCGCAGCGCCGCCAAGAATCACGAGAGCGTCACCGTGGTCGTCGATCCCGCCGACTACGCCAACGTGCTCGCCGCCTTCGCCGCTCCCGCCACGTTGCCCGCCCTCCGCCGCAAGCTCGCGT
>JAHFTG010000015.1 GCA_023269455.1 Opitutaceae bacterium
CCTGGTCGCGCCGAGATGATCGCCTACTGCGCGAAGCACAACATCCCCGTCGAGGCCTCGCTCAAGAAGCCCTATTCGATGGACCGCAACCTCCTTCATATTTCCTACGAGGCCGGCATCCTTGAAGATCCGTGGTTCGACCCGACCACCAAGGAAAACAAGGGCATGTTCAAGCTCTCCGTCTCGCCGGAGGACGCGCCCGATAAGGCCGAATACGTCGAGATCGATTTCGTGAAGGGCGACGCCGTCGCCGTCAACGGCAAGAAGCTCACGCCGGGGCAAGTCCTCAAGACGCTCAACAAGCTCGGTGGCAAACATGGCATCGGCCGCGTTGACCTCGTGGAAAACCGCTTCGTCGGCATGAAGAGCCGCGGCGTTTACGAGACTCCGGGCGGCACGATCCTCATGCAGGCGCATCGTCAGGTGGAGTCGCTCACACTCGACCGCGAGGTGCTGCATCTGCGCGACGGTTTCATCCCGAAATACGCCGAGCTTGTTTACAACGGCTTCTGGTTCGCCCCCGAGCGCGAGATGCTTCAGGCGATGATCGACGAGAGCCAGAAATTCGTCACCGGCACCGTCCGCCTCAAGCTCTACAAGGGCAACATCATCACCTGCGGTCGTAAGTCGAAATACTCACTCTACGATGACAAGATCGCGTCGATGGAAGGCGTGAAGAGCTGGTATAACCAGAGCGACGCGACCGGCTTCATCCGCCTCAACGGCCTCCGCCTCCGCGCTCGTAACCTCGCGCAGGGCGGCCCGAAGCTCTGACGGTGTTCGCTCGCGGGTTTCTTTCAAAGCGCGTCCGAATCGGGCGCGCTTTTTTTGCGGGCGGGGCTTCGGGCGGCGGCGGGATCAACCCAGGTTTTCCAGCAGCCCGTGTTGCGCCGCATGAAAGGCCGCCAGCCTTCATCCACCTCAAGGATTTCAAGGTCAACGCCGCGGGCGCGCTGCCCTTCAAGCGCATCATCACTAAGGGCAGGAGGGAGGTTGCGAATGGTTTATCGTCGAGCAGGATACCTCCCCGGGGATCCTTTGTTTCGATCAAACAGAGCCTCGATTACATCAATGCTAACCTTCTAGGCTGAACGTTCCGTTATCATCATGCCCTCCGCTTTTCTCCACGACGATTTCCTGCTGACGACTGAGACCGCCCGCCGCCTCTATCATGAGGTGGCGAAAACCCAGCCGATCTACGACTACCACTGTCATCTTCCGCCCGATCAGATCGCGACCAACCGGCAGTTCGAGAATCTCACGCAGATCTGGCTGGCCGGGGATCACTACAAGTGGCGCGCCCTTCGCTCGGCCGGCGTCAGCGAAGACCTCATCACCGGTGCGAACACCAGCGATTACGATAAGTTTATCGCCTACTGCCGCATCGTGCCCTCGCTCGTGCGCAACCCGCTTCATCACTGGTCGCACCTCGAACTTCGTCGTTATTTTGGCATCGATCTCCTCATCAACGAAGCCAACGCCCCGAAAATATGGGAACTGGCCAACGCCAAACTCGCGACGTCTGAACTCTCCACGCATGGCATTCTGACCTCGAACAAGGTTGCCGTCGTCTGCACCACCGACGATCCGGCAGACTCGCTGGAGCACCATATCGCCATCGCGCAGTCCGGCCTCGCGACCCGCGTGTATCCGACCTTCCGCGCGGATAAGCTCATGGCGGTTGCCGCTCCCGCCGTCTTTAACGCCTGGGCCGATGTGCTCGCCGCCCGTGCCGCCGTGGAGATTAACTCCCTGTCCGCGCTGCTCGACGCGCTCGACCAGCGCCACGCGTTTTTCCACTCGCTTGGCGGCCGCCTCTCCGACCACGGACTCGAAAACCTACCCGACGCCGACTGCACCGAAGCCGAGGCCTCCGCGATTTTTACGCAGACGCGCGCCGGTCGCGCCGCCACGCCTGAGCAGGCCGCCAAGTGGGTCTGGTATGTGATGGTTTATCTCGGCCAGCTTGACGCGAAGCGCGGCTGGACGAAGCAGCTCCACCTCGGCGCGCTTCGCAATAACAACACCCGCCTGCTCAAGCGTCTTGGCGCTGACGCGGGCGTGGATTCCATCGGTGACTTCCCCCAGGCCCGCGCGCTCTCGCGCTACCTCGACACGCTCGACCGCGACGGCCAGCTCCCGAAGGTCGTGCTCTACAACCTCAACCCCGCCGACAACTACGTCTTCGCGACCATGATCGGCAACTTTCAGGACGGCGCGATCCCGGGGAAAATCCAGTTCGGCTCCGGCTGGTGGTTCCTCGATCAAAAGGAAGGCATGGAAATGCAGCTCAACGCGCTTTCTCAGCTCGGCCTGCTCTCGAAGTTCGTGGGCATGCTCACTGATTCGCGCAGTTTTCTTTCTTATCCGCGCCACGAATATTTCCGCCGCATTCTTTGCAACCTGCTCGGAGCCGACGTCGAGGCGGGGCTGATTCCTGATGATCGGTCCGCATTGAGCGAGCTGGTGAAGGACATCTGTTATCGGAACGCCGAGCGGTATTTCGGACTTCAGGCCGGCCGGTTCGTCTGAACGGATTTTTTTCGATGTGAACGGCTGGGCTTCAGGAAGTTGTCATTAGCATCCTTGCGTGCGTGCTGCGCGTAGGGTAAGGGTTGTGGACTATTGTATGCTGCGCTTCCTCGGCCAACACACCCTCGCCATCGTCCGTGAACTCGGTGATTTCGGCGTGTTCACGAGCCGTTCGTTCAGTGCGGCGGTGGGTTCGCGCAAACTTGGGCGGCGCGTGGTGCGTTCGATCTACGAACAGGGCGTGCGGTGCGTCCCGGTGATCGTGATCGTGGGGCTTTTCACCGGGCTCGTGCTCGGGTTGCAGGGCTATTACGTGCTCAATAAATTCGGCTCTTCCGGTCTGCTCGGCACGCTGGTCTCGCTCACGCTGATCCGCGAACTCGCGCCCGTTCTCGCCGCGCTCATGCTGGTCGGGCAGGCGGGATCAGCCCTCGCCGCCGAGCTCGGCATCCAGCGTAACAGCGAACAGATCGACGCGCTCGAAACGATGGGGGCCAACGTCCACGCCTACCTGATCTCGCCCCGCCTGATCGCCGCCGTGCTGGTGTTTCCCATTCAGACGACGTTTTTTAGTTTGGTCGGTCTTTTGGGCGGTTACCTTTCCGGCACGGTGGTGCTGGCCCTTCAGCCCGGCGTTTATTGGTCGGCGGTTTTTCATGCGGTCCATCCGCGTGATGTGCGCGAGTGCCTCATCAAGGCGGCGATCTTCGGGTTTCTCACCATCTCGATCTGCGCCTACAACGGCTTCAACGCCCACCGGCGCAAGTCCGCCTCCGGCGCGCGCGCCGTGAGCGCGTCCACCACGCGCGCGGTCGTCATTTCGAGCATCGTCGTGCTCGCGGCCGACTACGTCATCACCTCCTTCCTTGTCTGAGCCATGACCATCGCGACTCCTGCCGATCTTTTTCTCGATGTCCGGGGCGTGGCCAAACGCTTTGGCGAAAACGTCGTGCTCTCCGGCGTCGATCTGGCCGTGCCCCGCGGGAGCGTGATCACGGTCCTCGGCAAAAGTGGCACGGGCAAATCCGTCTTCCTTAAGTGCCTCGCCGGCATCGTGCGGCCCGACTCGGGCGAGATCCGTTTCGATGGCAATCCGCTCAACGCCGGTGACGCCGCCTGCCGCACGGAATTCCGCCGTCGCTGCAGTTATCTTTTCCAAAGCAACGCGCTCCTCGATTCGCTTACCGTGCTGGAAAACGTCGCGCTGCCCCTGGAAGTCACGACGCAGATGCCGAATCGCGAGATTCGTCAACGATGCCTGGAAGCGCTCAGCCAGCTCGATCTTGAAGGCAACCGCGACCGTTTCCCCGGCCAGTTGTCCGGCGGCATGCAGAAACGCGTCGCCCTGGCCCGCGCGATCGTCACGCGGCCGGAGCTGGTGCTGTTTGACGAGCCGACCGCCGGTCTCGATCCGCTGCGCCGCAACGCCGTGTTCGAGATGATCGTGAAATACCAGCGCCAGTTCGGCTTCACCGCCGTGCTGGTCACGCACGATCTGCCCGAGGCGCTGGTCGCGAGCGATCAGGTCGCCTTACTCGACGCCGGGCGCATGCATTTTCAGGGAACGCCGGCGGCTTTCAACGCGTCCGATGATCCGACCGTGCGCGCGTTTCGCGACAGCGCGGGCGAGTTGCGCGACACCATCGCCGCCTTGCGCCGGGGCGAAACCATCCAAAATAAAAACGATTTATGAAACAGTCCAAACTGGAACTGACCGTCGGCGTGTTCGTGCTCGCCGGCCTCATCGCGGTCGCCTACCTCGCGCTCAAAATCGGCGCCGGCTCCCTCGTGGGGGCCGAAACCTATTCCGTGCGCGCGCGCTTCACCAATAGCGGCGGACTCAATCCCGGCAGCAACGTCCTCATCGCCGGCGTGCCGGTCGGCCGGGTCGGCGCGATCACGCTCAATCCGGCTGATTTCAGCGCGCTCGTCGAACTGAAGCTCAACAAGGCGCTCAAGCTCCCTGCGGACACCATCGCTTCCATCAAGACGACCGGCCTTATCGGCGACAAATACGTGGGGCTCGCTCCCGGCTCGGACTCGGACAGTCTCGCCCCCGGCGCGACCATCACGGAGACGGAGTCGGCGGTTGATATCGAATCACTTATCAGCCGTTTTGCGTTTGGCAATGTGCAGAAAAAAGACAGCAAGTAATCAACACTCATGCGCACCGCCCGTTTTTTATTGGTATTTTTGGCAATTTCCTCGGCGTTTTGCGCGGCCGCTTCGGCCCAAAACACTGATCCGCAAACGGTGCTGCGTGGCGCGGTGGACGAAGTGCTCGGCCTCGCTTACGACGGCAAGACCGATGCGCAATCGCTCTCTGTCCGCGTGCGCCCCGTGCTGGAGAAGTATTTTAATTTCGACTCGATCACGCGCCGTGCGGTCGGCCCCGGCTGGCGTCAGTTTACGCCCGCGCAACAGCAGCGCACCACGACGCTTTTCACCGAGCTCGTCATCCGCACCTACGCCGACCGCTTCGAGGCGGGCACGCAGCCCGGCATCACTTACGCGGCGCCGGTGGAGCTTGCCTCCACCAAGCGCGAACTGCCCACGACCATCGACTACGCGGGCAAGAAATACGCCGTCGCCTACCGCATGGAATTGATTTCCGGCCAGTGGCGCATCTATGACGTCGTGATCGAGGGCGTGAGCATGATCGCCAACTATCGTTCCCAGTTCGATTCGCTGTTCCAGCAAGGTGGTGCGGCCGCGATCATCAAGGCGCTTGAGGACAACCTCGCCAAAGTCGCCGTCACTTCCAAATGAAACTCCCGTCGTTCAAAATCTGTCTCTGGCTTGCGCTCGGCTTGGCTGCGACCGTCCCGACGGTTCGCGCCCAGCAAAATCAGCAGCCCGACGCATCCGCCATCGCGGCGGCGGACGACGATGAATACGCGGTCGTGCGTGTTTACGATCCGCTCGAGCCGTTCAACCGGACGATGTTCAAGTTTAACAACGGGCTCTACGATTACGTGTTGCGGCCCGTTTCGAAGAGTTACGTCAAGGTGGTGCCTGCTCCGGCCCGGGACGGACTGGTGAATTTTTTCGCGAATCTGCGTTATCCCATCCGCCTCGTGAGCGATTTGCTTCAGGGGAAGTTCAAGCGCGCCGGCCTGGAGACGGGAAAATTTTATGTGAACACCATCGCGGGTTTGGGCGGTTTCATTCGGATTTCCAACGACGTGCCTTCGCTGGCGACGGTGCCAAGCGAGGATTTGGGCCAGACGTTCGGCGTGTGGGGCTTTCATAAGGGACCCTACCTTGTGCTGCCGGTGCTCGGGCCGGGCACGGTGCGGGATACGGCGGGTTTGATGGGCGACTACTTTCTAAATCCGCTCCACTGGAACCAGCTTGAGCACGTGAACGGTTATCACTGGTGGTGGGATACCACCGTGCAGGCGACCGACACGATCAGCACGCTTCCATTTTTGTTGAGCCTCTACGACGAGGAGAAGAAATCCGCCCTTGATCCTTATGTCGCCGTGCGCAGCGCCTACATCCAGTATCGGGATGCGGCGGTGAAGCAGTGAGGCGCGGTGCGAAGGGGCGGATGATTTAGCGAGTCCAGGCGCTTTCGCCGGGAGCGAGTGCGCGGAAATCATCCGCCGTCAGTCCGGCTTTGGCGAGCGCGGCGGCCAAGGCGAGCGGAGGCGTTTCACGGGCTTCGTCGGTGAGTTGAAACGTGCCCCAGTGCATCGCGAGGCTGAGGCGTGAGCCTAGATCACGGTGGATTTGGACCGCTTCCGCCGGGTCGCAATGCTGCGCGGCCATGAACCAGCGCGGTTCATATGCGCCGATGGGAATCATCGCGAGATCGGGTGCGCCGAGCCGTGCGCGGATTTCGGTGAACATCGTCCTGTCATAGGCGGTGTCGCCGACGAAGTGCGCGGTCGGTCCGCCTGCTTCCAGGAAAAATCCGCTCCACAGGCGGAGGTTGCGCGGACTGCCTAGGCGGTTGCTCCAATGGCGGGCGGGCGTGGCGGTCACGCGCAGGCCGGACGGCGTGACGTGTGACTGCCACCAGTCGAGCTCGGTGATTTTTTTGGCGGGGCAGCCGGCGGCTTGGAGCAGTGAAGCGTTGCCGAGCGCGGTGATGGCGGCGGGCGCGTGGGTTTTGAAAATATGAGAAAGCGTGATCTGATCGCAGTGGTCGTAGTGATCGTGGCTGAGCAGCACGAGGTCGATGCGGGGCAAGTCCGCCAAGGCAATGCCGGGTGCGTGCGCGCGTCGCGGGCCTGCCCACGAAACGGGGCTCACGCGCTCGCTGTAAACGGGGTCGGTGAGGATGTTGCCCGCGGGAGTCTGCAGGAGAAACGTCGAATGGTTGATCCAGGTTGCGGTGATGCCGCCGGTGTTGGGAAGCGGCGGCCTGGCGGGGGTCACGGGCACGGCGAGGGGCCAAAGCGCGGGCCGCGAGGTGAGTTTCCAACGGAGGATGTCGCGGAGGCCGCGGTCGATGTGTTGGCGCGGATTAAAAAAACGCGCGCCGTCGCAGTGATCGGAAACGGGATAAATCGCGGATGAAGCCATGACGATGGAAGAACGGTGGGCGGAGGTTTCGCGTTTGCCAACCGGCGCGCGGGATTTTGTGTCGGTCCATGCGAATCAGCGGCGGAGCAGCGCGGGGTGTCCCGCTTCAAGTGCCCAAGGGCGATGCAGTGCGGCCGGCGACGGACGGGATGCGGCAGGCCGTGTTTTCCAGTCTGGCCTCGCGGCTGGCCGGGGCGCGTTTCGCCGATCTTTTTGCGGGGAGCGGCGGCTACGGGTTGGAGGCGTTCAGCCGGGGCGCGGAGGGCGGCGTGTTTGTTGAGAAAAGCGCCAAGGCGGCGGCGTGTATCCGGCAAAATATTGCGAGCGTGTGCAAGAGCACGGGCCGGCCGGAACAGGCGTTGAAGCTGTTGCCGGTCGATGTGTTGACGTGGGCTCCGGTGGCGGGCGAGGAGCCGGATCTGGTGTTCATCGACCCGCCTTATGAAATCATCGCGGAGGTGGGGCCGGTGATTTTTGAGCGGATGGTGGCTTGGTGGTCGGCGGAAGCCGATCCGGTGGTGGTGTTCGAGATGCCGGGCGAACTGACGTTGGTGCCGCCGGCGGGCTGGAGTTGCGTGAAGCGTCTTGGCAAAGGCGCGCGCCAGCCGACGGTGGTGTTTTTTAGGCGGGGGTAAAACCGGTTTAGTCCGTGCGTGTGATCGCGAGTGCGGCGACGACAGCGGTCTCGACGCGCAGGACGCGGGTGCCGAGGTGGGCGAGGGTGAAGCCGCCGGCACGCAGAATTGCGCGGTCGGCTGGTCCCCAGCCGCGCTCCGGGCCAAAGGCTAGCGCGGTGGTGTTTGGGGTTTGGGATTTCGCGCCGGGGATTTCTGCGTGAAGCGCGGTCGTGGCTTCGTAGTTGTCGAGGGCGAGGCGTGTGGTCGCGGGGGGCAAGGAGGCGAGAACGGAGTCGAGGGAGTGCGTCCAGGTGACGGTGGGGATGCGGGTGTCGAAGGCCTGGGCGGCGCCGGCGAGGCAGTGGCGGCGCCATTCGCCGGTCGTCCAGAGCGTGCTGGTGGCGTAGTTGCGATCCGCCCGTTCCGTCGTGATAAAATGGATGCAGGTGGCGCCGAGCGTGGTGGCGTCGCGGAGGATGTCGCGGGCGGTCTGCGGGCGCGGCAGGCCGATGAGCAGCGTGAGCGGGGCGAGGGGCGGTGGCTGGGAATCCCAGGCGAAGGCCAGGGTGAGTGCGTCGGAACCGAGGGTCGCGAGGGTGGCTTTGCCGCGGGGGCCGTTGACGAGGCCGACGTCGAAGGTGTCGCCTTCGACGCGGCGGAGCACGTCAAGAATGTGCCGGGCACGCGGATCGGTGCGCGGGAGCGGCGGGGTGAGTTCGGCGGGCTCGAAGAGAACCAGGTTCAAGCGAGGATCGTGTCGATTCGGGTCAGTTCTTCGGAGGTGAAATCCAGCGTCTTCAAGGCGGCAAGGTTGTCTTCGAGTTGGGACACTTTGCTGGCGCCGATGAGGGCCGTGGTGACGCGAGGGTCGCGCACGGTCCAGGCGAGGGCCATCTGGGCGAGCGACTGCCCGCGGGTTTGGGCGAGGTCGTTGAGTTTTTGAACCTTGGCCAGCACTTCAGGGGTGATGCGGTCGGCCTTGAGGAAACCGTGGGGCTTGGCGGCTCGCGCGTCGTCGGGAATGCCGGCGAGGTAGCGGTTGGTGAGGAGACCTTGGGAGAGGGGCGAGAAGGGGATGCAGCCCATGCCTTCGGAGGAGAGGACGTCGAGGAGGGCGGGCTCGATCCAGCGGTTGAACATGTTGTAAACCGGCTGGTGGATGAGAGCGGGGGTGCCGAGGTCGCGGAGGATTTTCGCGGCGCGGGCGGTTTCCTCGGGTTTGTAGTTGGAGAGGCCTACGTAGAGGGCCTTGCCGCTGCGCACGGCGTGGGCGAGCGCGGCGCAGGTTTCTTCGAGTGGTGTGTTCGGATCCGGCCGGTGGTGATAAAAAATATCAACGTAATCCAGCCGCATGCGTTTCAGTGACTGGTCGAGGGACGAGAGGAGATATTTGCGGGAACCCCAGTCACCGTAAGGGCCGGGCCACATGGTGTAACCGGCTTTGGTTGAGATGATGATCTCGTCGCGGTAAGGGGAGAGGTCGTCGCGGAGGAGTTTGCCGAAATTTTCCTCGGCGGAGCCGGGAGGAGGGCCGTAGTTGTTGGCGAGGTCGAAGTGGGTGATACCCAGATCGAAGGCGCGACGGACGATGGCACGGCCATTTTCGTAGAGATCTACCGCGCCAAAATTATGCCAAAGCCCGAGCGAAATAAGCGGGAGACGAAGGCCGGACCGACCACAGCGGCGATAGATCGAAGGATTGTCGTAACGGGCAGGGGCAGGGGAATACATGGAAGCGCTAAATCGAGTGGGGCGCGGCAATCCAAAGTTGGCAAGATATAGACATTTGCGTGATGCGGTCGCTGGTGGGGCCCGTCGGCCCGTCCTTCATGATATGCTTGCGGTGGGGAAGTCCGGAGTGTTTTCCCCGTGATTATTCCGGCTTTAAAGTCCGAGGGCTTTTTGGCGGTAGTGCTCGTCGGGGCGACCGGCGATGCGCTCGACTTGCGCGGGAGATAGGAAGCGCGGAACGGCGCTCATCGCGGCGGCGCCGACAAAAATCTCGGCGGCTTTCGCAGCCATCAGGGTGCCGGCGAGAACCGCTTCGGGGGTCATGCCGAGAGCGATGAGGCCGTGGTTTTCGAGGAGGATGATGCGCGGCGGACGCGAGAGGCGGTTGATGTAGGCTTCGACGGCGGTCTTGATCGCCTGCGACAGTTTCAGGCCCGGATCGGTGTAAGGCACGAGCACGCTTTCGACGCCGCAACATACGATCTCGTCCGGGAAAAGGCGGCGCGTCGCGAAGGTATGCGCATGGTTGGAGCACAGCACTTGGTTGACCGTGATGGGATGCGTGTGGCCGACGAAATTTACGCCGGGCAGCGTGAGGAGGTAGGCGTGGAAGATCGCCTCGACGGAGGGTTTCTTGGCGTCTGACGAGACGCGCGCGGCGAACAATGCCTCATCCACGGCTGCGTCGGTCATCTCATCTGCGGCGAGCAGGGGCACGAGCTTGTCGAAGCGGCAGGTGGCGGTGCCGGCGGCGGAGAGCGTGGCGAGATTGGAGCCGGAGGCCTTGACGGTGAACGTCGCGGCGTCGTGGCGCATGGACGTATTGCCCTCGCCAAGAATGGCAAGGCGTCGCTCTTCGCGGCCGAGTTGGTGGGAGAGATTGAGCAGGGGAGAGAGGGGCATGGTGAAAATTAAACCCACGAAGTCTGCGAAGTGGATCGCTAACTTCGTGGGTTGTCAGGACGGATTTAGAACGCGCCGCCGTTGGCTTTGGTGCCGCAGAGGGCGACTTCGAGGCCGAGGTTGGCGGCAAGCTGGGCCTTGGTGTAGAGCGCGAGGTCGGCTTCTTTGGCGCTGTTGGCGTAAACGACCTGGATGTGGTTGCTCTTGTGGCGGGCCATCATCTGGTCGCGGGAAACGCCATAGGTCACGGCGTGCATGATCGGCCATTGCACGGTGGTCTCTTTCCAGCGACGGTCGGTTTCGGCCTGGGGCAACGCGATGACCTTGGCGCGGCCGAGGTCCATCTTGAGTTTGCCGTTCTCGACGAAGACGCGACTCCAGACGATCTCGCCGACTTTGGCGATGCCGCGCAGGGTGCCGCCGCCGAGGCGGAAATACATCGAAGGCTGGCGGAGCGAGTCGCTGCCCGCCCAGCCGCCGACGTGGTGCGCGGGGGGCGCGCTGCCGGAGATGAGGAACACCCAGACGTATTTGTCGGTCGTGCCGCTCTCGTCATACGCACCCCAACGCAGATCGTGGAGGGTGTTTTCGACGGGCTGGCCGAGGGCCTTGTGGACGCGGTAGGTGAAGAGGCCGTCGAGGCCGGCGCATTCGTCCACTTCGTTGAAGTGCGGGATCGGCTCGCCGTCACGGATGACCTTGCCGAGCGCATTTTTGACGGGAGGACGGTCGCTGTTGTTGAGCGTGCCCTCGACGAGGTCGGAGGCGGGCAGGAGATCCTTCAGTCCCTGTTGATACTGGATGCCGATGGTCTCCGCGCCGAATTCGTCGGCGATGCGGACGGCGGCGATGTAGGTCTTGCACTGCCAGAGGACCTGAGCCTCGGTGAGCTCGGTGGCCTCATCGGTGCCGAAGTGGAACTTGAGGCCCTTCTTTTTATACCAGTTGAAAACGGCGGTGGCGTCTTCGTCGCTCACCTGGGTCGCGCCGTAGTAGAGGGCGGACTGGGAGAGGCGCTCCTTGTAAACGCCGGTTTGGAAGAGGAGCTCATCGGGGATGATGCCGTTATACATGCCCATGCAACCTTCGTCGAACACGCCCATGATGGACTTCTTCACGCGGAGATCGTCGGCGATCTTTTTGGCGATGGCCTTGGCTTTCGGCGGGACGGTGGCCTTGGCGAGGGCCTTGACGTGGGTGATCTTGTGCTTGGTCACGCCGGTCTTGAGCCAGGTGGCGAGGCCCGTGAGGAAGTAGGCGTCGTCGAAATGATCGCTCCAGAGTGTGGAGTATTTCACGCCGGCCTTGGTGAGGGAGCCGTTGAGGTTCAACATGCCGACGAGGCCGGGCCATGTGCCGGACCAGTTGGCGACGGTGAGGATCGGGCCGCGATGCGAGATGAGGCCGTGAAGGAGGTGATGGGAATACTGCCAGACGGCCTCGGCGATGATGATGGGCGCATCGGGATCGATGCCTGCGAACACCTCCATGCCTTCCTTCTGGGAGGAAATGAAGCCGTGCTTCACGTCCTTCTTGTAGGGATGGGCGCGCACGAGCTTGTAGCCGAGATTGGCGACGACGGCGGTGAGGGTTTTTTCCATCTCGGCCTGGGCGGCCCAGCAGGTGGCGTTGGCGGATTGGCGGAGGTCGCCATTGGCGACGAGAACGACGGTTTTCTTGGGAAGTTTTTTAACAGAGGGCATGATGGGTATGGAAATGACCGGTCCAATTTACACCTTGGCGCGAAGGGCGTGAATGGAGCATGATGGCGAATACATGGATAATATCGGCTTGCAGCCTTCGCCTGAATTGCTCGCCGGACAGGTGACGGAGAGCCGTTATTTTTTCCTGCCGTTGCGGCGCACGGTTTCTCTCAAGGGTCTGCGCGTGGCCTTGGGGGGATGGGAGGTGTGCCGGGCGGACTATGTGGTGAGACGCTCCCGTTACCCCTTTCATGTGGTTGAATTGGTGCTGGCTGGTGCGGGGCAAGCGGTGGTGGACGGCCGGGTATTGAAATTGGCTCCCGGCGTATGTTTCGCCTATGGACCGCGTTCGCAGTGTGAGTTGACGACTGATCATACGCAGCCCTTGCGTAAGGTGTTTTTGGGGCTTTCTGGAAGCAGAGTTCCGGCCCTGCTTCGTGAGGCTGGGCTCGTCCCTGGACGAGCGCGACGCACGTTGATGTTGGGTGAATTGGCTGAGTTTGCCGAGGCCATCGTCGAAGAAGGGCGCCGCCAGAGCCGTAACACCGAGGAAATCTGTGCGCTGCTGGCGCGGGCGTTCTTGCTTAAAATCGGCGAGAACGACGGAGCGGGCGAAGCGGAGATGAGCGTGCGCGCCCGAGCGAGTTTTGAGCGTTGCCGCACTCAGGTGGATGCGCAGGCGCTCACTTGGAACTCGCTTGCCGACATTGCGCATGGCTGCGGGTTGGAGCGATCCAGTGTGTGTCGGCTCTTCCGTCGTTTCGCAGGGATTACCCCGGGCCGGTATCTGATGCGCCGAAAAATGAACCTCGCGGCGGCCCACTTGGTTGAACACGGGGGCTGGATCAAGGAATCGGCGGCGTATGTGGGCATGGGCGACCCGCTCTATTTTTCCCGGTGCTTTCGCCAGATTCACGGTGTGCCGCCCAGTGCGCTGCTGAGGCGTTAATGTTGCGACGCTCCCCTGCAACGATGGCCTTACCCCTAGATTTCGTTCCGCATCCCTGCCGGTGCATCGCCTGATCGACTGCTTTTGGTTCGGTCGTTTCCGAAGAGTGGCAACACTGCGTTTGGATTGCCGCGTCAACGGTCGCCTAGCTTCGATTTTTCTTTCCTCATAGGAGGAAAATGGTGCGGTCGCCGGGAATCGAACCCGGGACACCTACTTGGAAGGAAGGAGTTTTACCTCTAAACTACGACCGCAGACACTGGCCTGCAGAGCTTCATCAGCCCTTGGGGCGGGTCAAGCCTTGGCTAGTAGGGCATATAGGAGGAGATTCTCAGGGGTTTTTTACGAAGGGTGGGGGAAATGGGGTTGCGACGGTCCGAGACGTGCTCTTGCTGGAATCTAGCATGGCATTCATCACATCGGCAACTTCTGGGCAGGCTGGGGCGCTCAAGGCCGCAGGTTCGGCTCAAAAAAAGCCTGGCTTTCAGGCTGCCCAGGCGCTTGCGAAGCAAAAATCACTCGAGAAAAAGGCCCACAAATACAAGTTGCCCATGGGGGAACTCGCTATTTTTACCCAGCAATTGGCTTCGTTGTTGAATGCAGGTTTGCCTCTTGTTCAATGTCTTGAGGCTTTGCAGGACCAGACGGAAGATCCGGTGTTTCGCATCATCATCCGCGATGTCCGCTTGGATATTTCGTCGGGCAACTCCTTCTCGTCGGCGGTTAGGAAATTCCCCCGTTCCTTTAATTCTCTGTTTATCTCCATGATCGAGGCGGGTGAAGCTTCGGGTGCTCTCGCCGAAATTCTTGTGAAGGTGGCGGTTTATTTTGAATCGAGCGTGAAGCTTACCAAGAAGGTCAAGTCGGCCATGACCTATCCGATCGCGGTCATCGGTCTGGCGATCGCTCTCGTGAACGTCCTTCTCATTTTTGTAATCCCGGTGTTTGCGGCAATGTTTGCCGATTTCGGGGCCAAGCTGCCTGCGCCTACCCAGATGCTCATCGATTTGAGCAACTTCATGAAAAGTTATTGGTGGGCGATTGGCCTTATTGCTTACGCCGTGTTTTTTTTCGGGAAGAGATTCATTTCCACGCCTCGCGGTCGCCGGATCAAAGATCTTTCCCTCGTGCGTGCGCCGATTTTCGGCAACCTGATCCACAAGATCGCGCTCTCCCGGTTTTGCCGCACGTATGCCACGCTGATGCGCTCTGGCGTGCCTATTCTGCGCACGCTTGAGATCGTCGCCTCGGCGAGCAACAAGGTGCAGGTTGAGGATGCCTGCGTGGAGATCGCCAAGCACGTGAGCCAAGGTGGCCAGGTATCCGACGTGCTGGCGACGAATCCTTTTTTCCCGCCGATGATGAAGCACATGGTCAAGGCGGGTGAGTCCACGGGTAACGTTGACGGCATGATGAACAAGATCGCCGATTTCTATGACACCGAGAGTGAAGCGACGGTCGCGTCGTTGACCTCGCTGATCGAACCATTGCTGATCGTTTTCTTGGGCGTGATTGTCGGCGGCATCGTCATGGCGATGTTCCTTCCTATCTTCCAGCTCGGCGCGGTTGCCGGCGGCTTGAAATAATTCCCCGCCTTGCGTTTCAGTAGGCTTTCCGTTTTTTGAGCGGGCTTACCTCGTTCCATGCCTTCCCTTCTCATTGTTGATGACCTGCTCTCCATCCACGAGATGTTGGATGCGGTGATCCAGCCCACGGGCTTCACCACGGCATTTGCCACGGATGGGGAAAAGGCGCTGGTTCGCTACAAGGCGGACAAATTTGATCTGGTGCTGGCCGACATCGACATGAAGCCTATGGACGGCATCACGTTGCTCAAGCAGCTCAAGATCTATGATCCGAACGCCATCGTCGTGATCATGACCGCCTACGCCAGCACCGAGAGCGCGGTTCAGGCGCTCAAGTTTGGAGCGTTCGACTACCTGCAAAAACCATTCCGCGTCGATGAGTTGATCGCCACTCTCAAGCGGGGGATGGAGTTCAAGCAGTTCAACGCCGAGCGCGCCAACACCGCTTCCGCGCCCGCGATCAAAGCCGCCGATGTCGAGGGCCGTCTTGTCGGCGACAGTGTGCAAAACAAGAAACTGGTGCAGCAGGTCAAGAAACTCGCCACCGTGCGCACGCCCGTTCTCCTGCAAGGTGAAAACGGCACCGGCAAGACCACCGTGGCCGAGATCCTGCATGGAGGCAGCGCTCCGGCCGACACCGCGCTGATTCGCATCGACTGTGCGCTCAGTTCCGCCGCCGATTTCCAAGAGGGGCTTTTGGGGCACAACGGAGTCGGTGGCTCGTGGGTTCAGCAGGCGCGTGGCGGCACGCTTCTCTTTCAAAATCTGCAATGCCTTGCGCTGCCGACGCAGCAGGAGCTGGTCGGAGTGTTGCGCAATACCGCCCACGGCTTCCGTCTCATCTGCACCACCACCGAGGATCTGGAAAAATTGACCGATGAAGGCCGTTTCAACGACGAGCTTTTTTATCGGGTGGCTTCGTTGCCCGTCGCCCTCCCTTCACTCCGCGAACGCTCCGGCGACATCCCGGCGTTGGTAAAATATTTTCTGGGGAAGGCCACCAATCCCTACTTCGACGCCAATCTTATCGAGTTCACCGAAGATGCCGTCGATACCCTGCGAGCTTACCACTGGCCGGGCAATCTGTCCGAACTCGGGCAGGTCGTCACCAAAATCGCCGCCACCACCGACACTCGCGTGGTGACTTCCGCGCAACTTCCGCTCCGGCTGAAAGAGGTCAAGGACTGGCCCAAGCTTGCCGACTATCTTGCCGGGCAGGAACGCCAATATATCGAGATGGTCCTCAATGCTTGTCGGGGCGATAAGATCGCCGCCGCCAAAGTCCTCGGCACGGACATGGCGAAGGTTTTGAAGTAACCGCCGAGGCAGTTGATCTGCCCCCGATTCGCCTTCGCGCAACCGGTGTGCCGGTCGTGTGAATCTTGGTTTTTCGCCCCGCCTTTCCGCTTGCCCCGCCGCAGGGGCGCCGCAACCGTCTCGGACACTCACGTCCATGCCCAAACGCACCGATCTCAAATCCATCCTCATCATCGGCGCCGGCCCCATTGTGATCGGCCAAGCCTGCGAATTTGACTACTCCGGCACGCAAGCCTGCAAAGCCCTGAAGGAGGAGGGTTACCGCGTTATTCTGGTCAACTCCAACCCGGCCACGATCATGACCGATCCCGAGTTCGCCGATGTGACCTACATCGAGCCGCTCAACGTCGAGAGTCTCGAAAAAATCATCGAAGCCGAGAAGCCCTCCGCGCTCCTCCCGACCCTCGGTGGCCAGACCGCGCTCAACCTCTCGATGGAGCTCTTCAAGGCCGGCATCCTCGCCAAACACGGCGTCGAGATGATCGGCGCCAAGCCCGACGCCATCAACAAGGGCGAGGACCGCGAGCTCTTCAAGCAGGCCATGGTCAAGATCGGCCTCGACGTCGCCCGCTCCAAGACCGTCAAGACCATGGACGAGGCTCGCGCCGCCGCCGAGATCATTGGCAACTTCCCCCTCATCATCCGCCCGTCCTTCACCCTCGGCGGCCAGGGCGGCGGTATCGCTTACAACAAAGAAGAATTCGAGCGCATCACCGCCAACGGCCTCGACCTGTCCCCCGTTCACGAAGTCCTCGTCGAAGAATGTCTCCTCGGCTGGAAAGAATACGAGATGGAGGTCATGCGTGACCACAAAGACCAATGCGTGGTTATCTGTGCCATCGAGAATTTTGACCCGATGGGCGTCCACACCGGTGACTCCATCACCGTCGCCCCCGCGATGACCCTGACCGACAAGGAATACCAGGTCATGCGCGACGCCTCCTTCGCCGTCATCCGCGAGATCGGCGTCGAGACGGGCGGCTCCAATATCCAGTTCTCCCTCGATCCGCAGACCGGCCGCCAGGTCGTCATCGAGATGAATCCCCGCGTCTCGCGTTCCTCCGCGCTCGCCTCGAAAGCCACCGGCTTCCCCATCGCGAAAATCGCCGCCAAGCTCGCCGTCGGCTACACGCTCGACGAGCTGCGCAACGACATCACGCGCCTCACGCCCGCCAGCTT
>JAHFTG010000141.1 GCA_023269455.1 Opitutaceae bacterium
GGTTGGAAATTCTTTCGCGTCACGTGGCGGTGGTCGCCGAGCGTGCGCCTCAGGTGCCATCGAGCTACCGCGAAGCGCTGCACAAGCGCCTGCGCGACGCAGGGCTGGAACTTGATCTGGCCGACGAGCGCGTGCTCAAGGAAATCGCGCTGTTTGCCGACCGCTGCGACATCACCGAGGAACTGACGCGCCTGCGGAGCCATTTCGACCAGTTCGCCACGTTGTTGAAGACGAGTGCCGAGGTTGGCCGGAAGGCGGAATTCATCCTTCAGGAAATCGGACGCGAGATTCACACCATCGGCAGCAAGGCCAACGACCTGACGATTTCGCAAAACGTGATCGAGCTGAAGAACGAGCTGGAGCGTATCCGCGAGCAGATCGCCAACGTGGAGTGATTCCGCCGGCGGGTTCGTTACCCGCCGCTTGGTGCCCGCAGCGAATGGATGATGTAGAGAATCACGCCCACGCAGATGCCGGAGTCGGCGATGTTAAACGTGGGGTAAACGTAGCTGCCGAAGTGGAAATCGAGGAAGTCGATCACGTGTCCCTGGAGGACGCGGTCGAGGAGGTTGCCCACGATGCCGCCGCAGAGGAGGCCGAAGGCGATCTGCACGACAGGCTGGAGCAGGCCGAGCGAGTGGCGCCAAAAATAAATCGCGACGAGGGTGATCAGGGCCATCGCTGCGAGCAGGCCGCTCTTGCCTGCCAGCATGCTCCACGCCGCGCCGGTGTTGCCCACATGCACGATGTAGAAAAATCCATCGATCACCGTGATCGCCTGCGGCGGATCATAGGTGCCGAAGGCGAGGTGCGCGCTGATCCAGAGCTTGGTCGCCTGGTCGAGCCCGAACACGCCCAGCGCGAGAATCCACAGCCAGCGATAGGCGTGGATGCGGGCCCAAAGGGAAACCGCCACCGGGGAGGTGGCGGCGGGTGAGGGTTGCGCGGGCGTGGACACGGGGCTGACGGGAGCCGGACTCATTCGTCGCCGCCGTCGTCGCCACCGCTGCTGATCGTGCCGCCTTCTTCGCCGAGCTCGCCGAAGAGGCCGGCCTGGCTGCGGGAACGGTGACGGTTTTTCTCGATGTCTTTCTGCGCCTCGGCGGAGTAGCGGGTGAAGGGCACGGCGAGGAGGCGTTCCTTGGCGATGGGCTTCTGGGTGTTTTCGCAGATGCCGTAGGTGCCGTCCTTGATGCGCTTGATGGCGGCTTCGACTTCGGAGAGGGCTTCCTGCTCGGAGGAGACGAGGGAGAGGGCGAAGTCGCGGTCGAAGGTATCGGTGCCGGCATCGGCCATGTGCTGGCCGTAGCTGGAGAGGTCGCCGGCGTCTTCCTTGGCGGAGCGTTTCAACGTGGCCTCGGCGTGGGTGTCGATCTGGCCGGTGAGGTGGTTGCGGAGATCGGTCAGCAGGTGGTAATAGCGGCGGAATTTTTCCGGGATGTCGGTGTCGTCGTCGGCGGAGGGCTGCTTGGCCTTCTTGGGGTTAAAACCAAGGATGTCGGCGAGGGAGGCGGCCTTGATGTGGTGGGGCTGGGCGTGCTTCGCCAGTTTTTCCGCGTCGATGTGCTTGCCGGATTTGGCGGCGGTCTTCGCGGCGGCGGCCTTGGCCTCGGTGTCGTGTTTCGAGGTGGTTTTAGCGATCTCGCGGATCTCGTCGAACGAGAAGGAAATCGGGCGGGCAGGCACCTTGGCGCGGCTCTTTTCGAGAATTTTGCTGCGCAGGCTGTCGCGGGCGGCGGATTTGGCGGTGGAAACGGGAGGCTTGGGCACAGTGATGGGAGAAACGGGAGCCGGCTTGGCGGCTTTTTGGGTGGAGGACACGGGAGCGGGCGTTTTGGCGGCGGGGGTGGGTTTTGCTTTGGCGACCGGGGCTGTCTTGGCGACGGGCTTGGAGGCCGGTTTGGCCTTGGGCTGTGGCTTCGCTTTTGGCACGGGCTTTTTGACGGATGGTTTGACGGGCTTCACGGGTTTCTTCGGAGATTGTTTAGGAGACGGCTTCGCGGGTTTGCTGGCGGTCTTCTTTTTCGGAGCCGGGGCGGGCTTCTTGGATTTTTTGGCCATGGTGTTTTTTGGGGTGTTTAAGAAAAGGGATCAGGTGCGGAGCGCCTCGGCGCAGCGCGGGCAGGTTTCGCCGTGCTCGGTCGTCTCCAGCGCCGGCACCCAACGCCAGCAGCGCGGGCAGCGGGCGTAGCCGAGGTCTTGGCCGTTGCGAACGGTGACTTCGCAGGCGGGATTTGTGCCCTCCTGAATGGTTACATGTGAAACGATGAAGAGCTCTGGCAGGAAATCACGGTGCTTCTCCAGCGTCTTTAAAAGCGGATCGGTCTGAACAGTCGAAAGGGTGATGGCGGCGTCGAGGGATTTGCCGATCTTGCCGGCCTGGCGGGCGGGCTCGATGGATTCGGTGACGAGGGCGCGGACTTTCAGGAGGGCGGCGACGTCGGCTTCGATCTCGGGATTGGTCCACGCGGCGTCGGCCTCGGGCCAGTCCTGCAAGTGAATCGAGTCGTCGGAGAACTCGGTCTTGGCGGTCGCGAAGGACCAAGCTTCGTCGGCCGTGAAGGTGAGGACGGGGGCGAGGATTTTGACGAGGACGCCGAAGATGTGGTGGATCGCGGTCTGCGAGGAGCGGCGCAACGGGTGATTCGTCGCGAGCGTGTAGAGGCGGTCTTTGAGGATGTCGTGGTAAACGGCCGAAAGGGTGATGGCACAGAAGGAGCTCACGAGCTGGATGACGCGGTGGTATTCGTAGGCGTCGTAGGCGGCGGTGGCCTCGGTGAGGAGCTTGGCGGTGTGGTGAAGCGCCCAGCGGTCGAGGGTATCGAGCTGCGCGTAGGGGAGGGCGTCGGTCGCGGCGTTGAAATCCCAGAGGGTCGAGAGCTGGTAGCGGAGGGTATTGCGCAGGTTGCGGTAGCCCTCGGCGGCGTTGTTGAGGATTTTCTCGGAGAGGGTGATGTCCTGCGTGAAATCCTGGGAGGCGATCCAGAAGCGGATGACGTCGGCGCCGTATTGGGCGATGTAGTTGTCGGAGGTCGGGGGCTTTTCGTAGGAGCCGGACTTGGAGATTTTTTTGCCATCTTCGCCGACGATGAAGCCGTGGGTGAGGACGGCTTTGTAGGGCGCGCGACCGAATGCAATGATGCTGGTCCAGAGGGAGGACTGGAACCAGCCGCGGTGCTGGTCGGAGCCTTCGAGGTAGAGATCGGCGGGGGCGGAGGTGCCGCCTTGGTGGTTGCGGAGGACGGCGGCGTGGGAGGAACCGGAATCGATCCACACGTCGAGGGTGTCGCGGCCGATGGTGAGCTGGTCGGCGGTCGGCCAACCGGCGGGCAAGGTCACGCCGGAGAGGATTTCGGAGGCGGGGGCGTCATACCAGAAATTGGTGCCCTTGGTGGCGATCTTGTCGGCGACGGCGCGGATGACGGAGGCGTCGATGAAGGCGTTTTTATCGGCGTCGTAGAAGGCGATGATGGGCACGCCCCACGAGCGTTGGCGGCTGATGCACCAATCGGGGCGGGACTCTACGGCGCCGCGGATGCGGGCTTCGCCCCAAGTAGGCACCCACTGCACGCCGCTGATCGCCGCCAAGGCGGCGCTCCGCGGCGAAGCTGAGAGCTGAGAGCTGAGAGCTGAGAGCTCGGAATTCGGAGTGCGATCGAGGCCGACGAACCACTGGTCCACGGCGCGGAAGATGATCGGGGTCTTGGAACGCCAGCAGTGCGGGTAGCTGTGGACGTATTTGGCTTTGGCGAGGAGGGCTCCGGCACCGGCGAGTTTTTTCAGGACGGCGAGGTTGGCGGGCGAAGGTTTTTTCGCGGCGAGGTCTTCGACGGTTTCGAGCGTGCTGAGGCCGACGAGATCGGCAGGGACTTGGCCGTCGTCGAGGTAGCGTCCGTCGGCGCCGACGGGGCAGTAGATTTCTAGTTTGTAGCGGAGGCCGGTGAGATAGTCGTCTGCACCGTGGCCGGGCGCGGTGTGGACGGCGCCGGTGCCGCTGTCGGTCGTGACGTAGTCGGCGAGGACGACGGGGGAGGCGCGGTCGATGAAGGGATGACGAGGGGCGAGGCCTTCGAGGGTGGCGCCTTTGATCGTGGAGACGATAGCGGGCGTAGATTCGATCTTGGCGGAAGAGAGCACAGAGCCGAGCAGCGCCTCAGCGACGATGATGCGTTCAGCACCGAGATCGGCGACGACGTAGTCCACCTCGGGATGCAGCGCGATCGCGAGGTTGGCGGGGATCGTCCACGGGGTGGTTGTCCAGATAACGACGAACAGAGGTTTGTCGATTGGCAGACCAAACTTCTCGGCTTCGCTGACTGGGACGGCGAATTTTACCCAGATGGCGACGGAGGTGTGGTCTTTGTATTCGATCTCGGCTTCGGCGAGGGCGGTTTCGAAGGGGATGCTCCAGTAAACGGGTTTTTTGCTGCGATAGACCAAACCTTTTTCGACGAAGGCGGCGAAGGTGCGGATGATGTCGGCTTCGTAGGCGGGGGCCTTGGTCTTGTATTCGTTCTTCCAGTCGGCGAGGACGCCGAGGCGTTTGAACTGCTTCGTCTGGGTGGCGATCCAGCCTTCGGAAAACGCGTCGCACAGGGAGCGCATTTCGGCGGTGGAGACCTGCTTGTTCTCGGCCTGGAGGCCGCGCATGACCTTCTGCTCGATGGGGAGGCCGTGGCAGTCCCAGCCGGGGACGTAGGGCGTGCGGTAGCCGCGGAGCGACTTGTAGCGAAGGGTGATGTCCTTGAGGCTCTTGTTGAGCGCGGTGCCGATGTGGACGTCGCCGTTGGTGAAGGGCGGGCCGTCGTGGAGGACGAACGTTTTGCCGGTGACGGCGTTCTTGCGCTGGATGGCGGCGTAGAGGTCGAGTTTCTCCCAGTGGGCGAGGCGCGAGGGTTCGCGCTGCACGAGATTTGCCCGCATGGGGAAATCAGTTTTAGGGAGCTGGAGAGTGTCTTTCAGGTCTTGCGCCATGCCAAAGAGAAGGCGCGCAGGCTAGGGCGTAACGAGGGCGAGTCAAGGCACCGCGCCGGTTAGTTTTGAGAGCGGGGCCAGGGGGCGTTTGGCCGCCGATTTTTTACGGCGCGGCGGGCTTCAAAAGAACGACGTAATCGAGGGTTTCGCCGGGAATGGAGACCGTTTCACCGGGGGCGGCGGGGCGGCTCCAGAGGGTGGCGAAGGTGCGATTCAGGTCGTGGTCGCGCCAGATGACGGGCGTGGCGGTGGCGACGGGTTTGAAACCGGCGGCGGTGAGTTTTTCGGTGAAGGCGGCGGCGCGGGCGGCGATGGCGGCGTCACGGGGTTTTAGGGTGATGACGGGGTAGTCACCGGTGGAGGCCATCACGAAGACGGTCGCGCTTGGTGCGGAGGGGTTCAGGCGGAACGAAAGATCGGTTTTAAGCGCGGGGTCGCTGAGGCGGCGGGTGGCAATCCAGGTCGCACCGGCGAGTTCGGGCGGGAGGAGATCGAAGGTGTTGTTGGAGCTGCCGTCCACGTCGGTGTAAACGGCTCCCTGGGCTTCTAGGGGGCGGTCGATGTGGAGGGCGGGGTTCGCGGGGTTGGAACTGCGGAGGTCTTGCACGAGGTCGGTCGGAGCAGCGGGGGCGGGCGTGCCGGGGGACGCGGCTTGATAGACGATCATGCTGTCGTTGTGGCCCTGGCCGTCGCGGACCTCGATGACGTTGCGGCCGGGGGCGAGCGGGGTTTTCCAGAAGAAGACGTTGTCCACGCGGAGGCCGGGCGTGGTCGTGACGGTGCCGTCCTTGGCTTTGGTTGGCTCGGGCGGGGTGAAGTAAGCGCCGTTGGCGAGGCGGCCTTGGCTCACGCCGTTGAGGATGAGTTCGAGGGAGGGGACGTTGGAGTAGGCTTTGATGCCGTTGTCGGGGGCGAACTGGCGGTAGAAGTGGGTGCGTCCGTTGAGGTGGACGACGGGCGCGGCGGGATTGAGGAAGGCCTTGAAGAGGTAGTAGAGATCCTTCGGCTGGCCGGCGAGGGTGAGGAGGCCCTTGGTGTTGCGGTTCTGCTTGAACTTGTGGTCGTA
>JAHFTG010000016.1 GCA_023269455.1 Opitutaceae bacterium
TGAATTCGCGCCCACGTTGTTTTTCTTCCGCAACACCTTCGTTAGCGACCTCCTGTTCACGGGCTTGTTCGCGCTCGCGATGGAATGCGCCGCACTCCGCGCCGGACGTCCGAGCCTGCTCGGCGGTAATCGCGAGGCCGCGACCGTTCGCGCTTAAGATTGGAGTTTTAACGCAAGACGCCAAGACTCAGACGCGGAGATCGCCCAAGGTCGAAACCGTTCCGGCTTTGCGCCCTTCGGATCGTCCTTGGCTCCTTCGCGTTAAACTTCATCGCCACCTAAAAAAACGCCCGCCTCTTTCGAGCGCGGGCGTTTTTTGCTTTTTCGCTTCGTCGAAGCGGATGTCAGTGCGGCCTCAGAGCAGATCCGCCGCGAGTTCGGCGAGCTTGGAGCGTTCGCCCTTCGTGAGCTTCACATGCGCGGAGATCGCGTGGCCCTTCATCCGGTTGTAGCAATACACGAGGCCGTTGCTGCGTGAATCCACATACGGGTTGTCGATCTGCGCGGGATCGCCGATGAGCACGATCTTCGAGCCTTCCGAGATGCGCGTGATGACCGTCTTCACTTCGTGCGGCGTGAGCTGCTGGGCTTCATCCAAGATGAAGAAACGACGGGCGATCGAACGTCCGCGGATGAAGCACAACGCCTCGACCTCGACGAGACCGCTCTTGATGAGACGCTCGTAAGGCTTGATGGGGGCCGCGCTGCCAGCGCCACCACCGTTGCCGCCGCCGTGGTGGTTGCCACCATTGGAACCGTGGCTCGAAACCGATTCGTTGCGCGACATCTCCAGCGCGCTCGGTTTGTTCTTCTGTTGCTTCTTCGAGACTTTCTTGGAGGCGAACTGCGGTTCTTTCGCGGGCTTCGAGGGCATGAGCACCTCCAGCGCGTCGAAGTAAGGCTGAAGCCAGGGCTTCATTTTTTCTTCGAGCGTGCCGGGGAGGAAGCCGATGTCCTTGCCGAGCGCGATCACCGGGCGGGAGATCGAGAGGCCGTCGTAGAGCGAACGGTCGTCGTGCGTCTGATGGAGCGCGCAACCGATGGAGAGCAGGGTCTTGCCGGTGCCCGCCTTGCCGAAGCAGGTGACGAGCGAGATCGAATCATCGAGCAGCGCGTCCATGAAGAACTGCTGCTCCAGATTGCGCGCACGGATGGAGATGCCGCCGGGAGCCTTGATGCTCTCAGGGATGCGCAGGCGTTTGACGAGGCCTTCGCCGTAGTAGCGGGCGGGCATCGTCTTGCCCTCATCGGAACGGAGCAGGACGTATTCGTTGAGGAAGAGCTGGGCGGCGGCTTCCTTGCCGATGTCGAACTCGCCTTCGGAGCAAAAACGCTGGATCTCGTAAATGGTTACGGGGATCTCACGGTAGGAATCCTCGTCGATATTCTCGGGAACCTTGTCGTTGAGATAGTCCTGCGCTTCGAGGCCGACGGCACGCGCCTTGAGAGCAACGTTGACGTCCTTCGTCACGAGGATCGTGGGCGGCGAGTAGCGCTCCTGCACGAAGAGCGCCGATGCGATGATGCGGTTGTCCTTCTTCGAGAAATCGGAGAGGACCGCGCGCAGTTTCTGCATGAGCGGGGCGTCGCGCATCGCGGCGCTGTCCGCCATGTAGGGGTTGATGATGACGGAAAGCGTGCCACCGGTCTCCAGCTTCACACCCTCGTGCATGGAGCGCGAGTCGGGCAGAAGCTCCGAGAGGATGCGGTGCACACGGCGGGCGTTGCGGCCACGCTCGGTGGACTGCTCGGTTTTGATCGCATCCAGTTCTTCCAAAACCTCGACCGGGATGGCCAGGTTGTTGTCCTCGAATTTAAAAATCGACTGCGGGTCGTGGAGGAGGACGTTGGTGTCCAGGACGAAGGTCTTCGCCTTTGCAGAGACCTTGAGCTGCGGTTTAGAGGCTTTGGCCTCGCTCAGGTGTTCCATTAGTTAGGTGTGAGTAACTTGTGAGTAAGACTGCACGAAGCACTGGTATTGTCCATGCAAGACGTGCGCCAATTGTCAGAAAAAGCGAATCTACTAACCGAAGTGAAGGTGACAGGGATTGCTTTGGAAAATCACCCCAACAGCACGAAATAGAAGCAGAATCAAATACACCCGGCGCGGAAAGCATTAGCCATCCATAACTTGCGCTCAACGCGTGTCCGTTTTATCCGGGGAAGCGCAATGTTGGACTCTTTTTTGGGGTTAATTATCCCTCCTGTCCAACTTTCGGGATGCACCCTACCAACCAAATTTAAAACCCAATTGTTCGACACATGGGATCAACACTGTCGACACAGTATCATCACCAATGTCGGTGCAGGTGCCGGCGTGTAATAATGGACCTTTAACCGACTGAGCTTGAGGGCTCCGACGACGATCCCTGGGCCAACTTGGGCAGGGCGAGAGGGGGCAGCGCCTGTGTCGCGGGTGTGGAGACCGCGGCGGCTTGGTTGGTTTTACCGATTTCCGTCAGCACTTCCTTGCGGAAAATGGGGACGTTTCTCGGAGCGGAGATGCCGATCTTGACCGTGTCGCCATCGATCCGGGAAATGCGGATTTCGATGTTGTCGCCAATCATGATGGCTTCGTTTACCTTTCGCGTGAGAACAAGCATGGCGGGCGACAGTTAGCTGGCAGTTACCAACGCATGACGAACGCTGTAGCGTCCGTGATTGGCAAGCACGACTTGCTTGGACAATCCGGTGTGACGGTTAATCACGATGGGACCAACGAGATTCACGGTCGCGGTGGCGGGCAGCGTGCGGCTGACCGTGACGACGTTCAGCACAAGGGCATCCGCCGATTCCGAGATTCCTAGGAAATCGGCGTCCTCGTCGAAGAGCTCGATTTCGTAGTCGGGGATGATCCCGCAAGGTTCTATTACGACAAACTGGAGCGCAGCGGGGCCGTTCAGGCGCAACCAGCGGAACGGCTGCTGCTCGGGGTCGTAAAAGAGTTCGAAGGTCGTGGATTCCGGGAATCCCACGAGGCCTTGCGGAATACTGAAGACCTGCGGGGGCGTCTCCGGCGAGGCTTCGAGGGTGGTTTCAAAGGTAACTTTCATGGAGCGGGAAAAAGAGACGGGAGTTGGTTATTTGATGTAGTCGAGCAGGGAGGTCTGCAGGAGCTTGGCAGATGACGAAAGGGCCGCCTGGTAGGCGGTGGAGGCCTGGTTGAGTTTAACGATGGTCGAGGGCAGATCGGCGCTGGAATCCGTGGATACGAGCTGGCCGAGGTTCTGCGCGGCGGCGGTGAGCTGGGTCTGGGCGGCTTGGATGCGGAGCTGGCCTGCGCCGTTCTCACTGACGGCATCCGTGATGGTGGTCTCCGATGCGGTGAGCGCGGTGCTCGCGGCGGAGATCGCCGCGCTGTCGGAAGCCTTCAAGCCGTCCCTCAAGGCGACGAGCTGGTTGATGAAATCGCGGATGCCGGTGTTGGTCGCGCCGGATGTGCCTGCGGTGACGCTCGCGCTGGAAGAGAGCGCGATCGAGGACTGGGCCGTGTTACCGGCATAGGCGACGGCGGTGATCTGGCCGGTGGTGGCGTCGCGCGTGACAGTGTAGGGAGTGGTCGTGAGCGCGGTGCCGGCAAAGAGGTAGTTGCCGCCAAATTGAGAATTACCGGTCTGGACCGCCTGCTCGATGAGCTGGTTGAGCTCGGTGGAGTATGCGTTGGTGGCGTCGGCCCCGTTGACGCCGGACCCGAGCGTGGCCAGTTCGCCGGCGCGCGTGGCGAGACTGGAGAACTGGGTTAGACCGGCATAGGAGGACTGCGCAAGGTTGAGCGCGGTGGTGGCGTTGGTCTGGTATTGGGATAACTGACGGCTTTGGTTGTCGTCGTTTAGCAGACGGTTCATGGCCGCCGGGTCGTCCTGGGGCAGGAAAATCCGCTGCCCGGTCGAGGCTTGCTTCTGGAGCTGGGTCTGCGTGGCGGTGAGGTTCTGTATCTGCGCGATGGCGGCGTCGGAAATGGACAGGGTGGGAATTCGCATGGTCTCGTAGGGTTGAGGGTCAGGCTATGTGCCCAGTTTGATGATGGTATCGAGAAGGCTGTCTATAATGGAGATGACGCGCGCGGACGCCTCGTAAGAGCGCTGGTATTTCACCAGGTCGGCCGACTCTTCGTCGAGCGACACGCCGCTCACCGCGTCACGCTGGCTGCGAACGACCGTCTCAATATTCGTCTGGTTGGCCAGTTGGGTAGTCGCGGTGGCTGCCGCCTGGCCGAGACTGCTGACGGCGTTTCCGTAGAACTGGCTGAAAGTGCCGTCGATGGCGTCGCCGCCCGCCGTGGAAAAAGACTGCGAGGCCAGTGCGGAGATGGCGTTGGCCACGGTGTTGTCCCCGGCGGCACCTCCATCGGAGGCCTTGAGCGATGAAGGGGTGACTCCTGCGGCGACGTTGATCGTCGCTGCGGTGGTGCCGCTCGCCGTGAAAAAATCACCGGTCGTTCCAGTGGGGTTGTAGGCGGCATTTACCGAGGTGACGAGTTGCTTGGAAAGTGCTCCGAGCTGGTCCCGCAGGGTCTGCACAACCCCGTCGCGGGCATCGAGTCCGCCCTTGATCGATCCTCCGGATAACGTGAGCGCCGTCGCGAGCGAACCCGCCGAGAGAACGGAGCCGGTCAACGTGAGCGGACCCGTCACGGCGGCCTGGGTGACAAGCGGCACGGGACTGCCGGAAGCGTCAACCGCATAGACATCGACTTGGGCGGAAGAGCCCGGATCAATCGAACTCGTGAAGGACATTTTCCCGGCGAGGAGTTCGAGCTGGGTCTGGCGCTGGTCGCGCAGATCGACGGCCGAGCCGGGATGGTTCACCTCAAGGCGGGCGATCTGGCCGTTCAGATTCGCGATGGCGCCGAGGATCGTGTTGGTCGAGGTAATGTCGGTGTTGGCCTGGGTGGTGAGGTCGGACTGGAGCTGAGAGAGATTGAAGTCGGTGGATTGCAGGCCGTTCGTGAGAATCGCGGCTTTTTGCAGGAGCGTCTGACGGACTCCCGTATCGGTCGGCGAAGCCGCTAGACTGGAAAAGGCGTTGAAGAAATCGCTGAGCGCCGCGGCCACGCTACCCTGCCCCGCGCTCAAACCGGAGGCGGCGGCCGTGGACTGGCTGGTATCAACAGACTGGCCCAGGCCGGCCTCCGCGTTTTTGTAGGCGGCCTGCTGGGAGGTCAAAACGGCGGTGTTGGATATCTCGCGGGTGACCTGCCGGTCGAGCAAGGCGTCGCGAATCTGCTCGGTCTGCAATGCCTGCAGACCCGTGGACTGCGCGCCCTGCGGCGTGAGCACCGTGCCCAGATCGCCCATCACCACACGCTGGCGCGCATAGTTCGGGTTGTTGACGTTCGCGAGATTCTTGCCGGCCGTCTGCAGCGCCAACGACTGGGCGTTGAGGGCGCTGATACTGGCGTTGAGACTGCCGAATAAGCCGGACATGGTTTTATAAAAAATAAAAGGTGACGTGCGACAGTTCAGCCGGCGGCCTGCCAGGCCGAGTTGGACGGGGACATGCTCACCTGCCCTTGCGGCGAGTAGGTCTTGATGAAGGCGGAGGGCCGGAGCATGCGCAGTGTTTCCCGGTGCAGATCAACCGCGCAGGAAAGGAGCTGGTGGTTGCGGGTGGCGCCTCGGCGGACGCGATGGATGAGGTGGTTGACCTCGTTGATCAGCGCCGCGAGCAACGGCTGCACATCGGCCGGAAAAAGCGGCAGGAGTTTTTTAAGCGTCGTCTCGACCGGGCGGCCGACCTCTGCGGCAAAGGCGCCGACTGTCTGTTCGCGACGGTCGCGAAGTTCGGCCGCGACCTTCACCTGCGCCTCGATTTCGTGCGCGTAGGAAAGCACGGCGTCGGAGTCGCCGCGCAGGAGATTGGACTGCTGCTCGTCGAACAACTGGAGGAGACCCCCGTAGCCCTGCAGTTCGTTGCGCAGGTGCTCGACAATGATGTTCCATGAGGAATGCATGAGTGGAAAATAAATCGGGTTTAAGAAGAAGGTTTCGAGGCGGCCGCCTTAGCGGACGCCGGACTAAATTGTTTTTCGAGCATGCGGCTCAAACCGAGGCCGCCGGCCGAGCTCAACGAGTTCGCGAGCGTGTCGGTGAGCATGTAGGCGTAGACGCTGCCACCGCCGCCGGCCCCGGGCCCGCTCTCGGAACCACCGCCGCTCATCATCGGCTCGATGCTGGGCTTGAGCAGCTGGCGCAGGATGATCGCCTCAAACTGCGAGGCGGCTTTCTTAACGTCGGACGCCGCCGGTTTGGCGGATGCACCGTGGACCTGAGCCGCATCGGAAAGCGGCTTGAGCGTGTGGGGCTGGATAAGATCGGCGAGCTTGGCCGGAGCGGAGGTGATTGATGGAATGGTCATGGCCGGATCAGTTGATGATGACTTCCGCCTGGATGGCTCCGGCGCGCTTGAGTGTCTGGAAAATCGCCATCATCTCGCGGGTGGACACGCCGAGGGCGTTGAGCGCCGCTGCCAGACGGTCAATGGTGGGCGTTTCCGCGATCACGAAGAAGCTGCCCTTGGTCTCGTTCACTGCGGTCTGCGTGCTGGGCACGACCGTGGTCTGTCCTGAGTTGTTGAAGGAGTTCGGCTGGGAAACGCCGAGGTTGGAAGTGATCGTGATGGTGAGCGCTCCGTGGCTGACCGCGACCTGAGAAATGCGAACCGTCGAGGTGGCCACGATCGTGCCCGTGCGCTCGTTGATCACGATGCGCGCATTCGTGTCGGGCGTGACCTCGATTTGCCCGAGGTCAGCGAGAAAGGCAATTTCACGACCGGTGTATTTGGTCGGCACACGCACGTCGATGCTGGCGGAATCACGTGCACTCGCCGCGCCCGGAAACACGGCATTGATGGCATCCACCGAGCGCGCGGCGGAGGTGAAGTCGGGATTGTGCAGCTCAAGGGCCATGAGTCCGTCGTGGACGATGTGGGCGACGATCTCGCGCTCGACAATCGCTCCGTTGCTGATGATGCCGACCGTGGGATGGTTCTTCTGGACGGTCGCACCGCCCGCCCCACCCGATCCACCAAGGAAACCGCCGGTGGCAACCGGTCCCTGAGCAACCGCATAGACATGGCCATCGGCGCCAAAAAGCGGAGTCTGCAGGAGGACGCCGCCTTGCAGGCTCTTGGCGTCGCCCAGCGAAGCGATGTTCACATCGATGCGGGAACCGGGTTTCAAGAAGGCCGCGATGTCGGCCGTGATCATCACGCCGGCGACGTTCTTACTCTTGATCTGCGTGGCATCGACCGTGACACCGTAACGCTGGAGCACGTTGGCCAGGGAGCGCAGGGTATTTTGGGCATTCGAGTCGCCGTCACCCGCGAGGCCTACGACGAGGCCGTAGCCCACCAGTTGATTGTCGCGGCTGCCCTCGACCTCGGTGATGTCTTTGATGCGGCTGGCGTGAAGCGGCGCGACGAACCACCACAGCACCGCAAAAGCGGACAACAGGGAAAAAATATTCAGACGGAGCGACATGAGATTAGACTCAGTAGGGGCGGATTTTTTCGTAGAGTTTGGTGAGCCAGCCTTTTTTGGCGGCGTCGGTGATGCTGCCCTCGCTGATGAACTCGACGCGGGCATCCGCGATGTTGCTGGAGGCGACGACGTTCGCGCTGCTCACGTCGTCGGGGCGGACGATCCCGTGGAGAACGATGTGCTGAGTTTCGCCGGCAAAGGTGAGACGGCGCACGCCTTCGATGACGAGATTGCCGTTGGGCAGCACGTCGGTGACCAGCACGGCGGCAGTCGCGCTGATCGTCTGCGAATTGGCGATATCGCCCCCGCCCGAAAACGAATTGGTCCCGCTGCCTTTGACTGCGGGCATCACGCCATTTTTCGCGACGAGCCCGGGAAACAAGAAAGTGCTGAGGGATGCATCCACCGCGGTGGTCGTATCGGTCTTGGTGCGTTGCGACGCCGTGGTGTTGGCGGACTCCTGCACGGAGATGGTCAGGATGTCGCCGATCTGGGACGCCTTATGGTCGGCCACGAGGGAATGCTCCGAGCTGCCGGGAGCAGTCCAGAGGCTGTCGGCGTGAAGCGCAGGAACGGCAGCCAGCGTTGCGATAAAAAAATAGCCGTGGGTTTTCATAATTTTTCAGAAGGTTACCTGCACGCGGTTGTCGGCGATGACCTGGCCGGTGAATTCGCGTTTGGACTCAATGTTTCGGACCCGCACGGTGTCGCCCTTCCCGCCATCCTGCATGGCCAAGGCCTGCATGGTTATCTGCAGAGCGCCATCAACGGCGGTGACTTCGATCAACTGGCCGCGATGGACCAGCGAGCGTTTCACAACATCGCGCCACGTCAGTGCACGTCCGGCAGGCACGGGTTGAGTATAGACGAAATCCTGGCCGAGCACGGATGTCGGCAGCGCATCGCGTTCGCGCAAGGCATCCGCACGCCGGGTGGAAAGAGTATCGAGGGACACGGCGGCGGCCCGCTCCAAGGGAAGCTTCGCCACCAAAATATCGCGCCAAAGCCGGGCTTGAAGGGCGAGCGTATCCTCACGGAGCTCGGTTGTCCCTTGCATGTAACGCACGCGCACAAGCATGGCGGAGGCGGGAGCCGGCGCATACTCCATGACCGAAACTGTCACATCTTGGGCAGCCTTTCCCTCAACACCCGAAACCGGAGAAACCCAGGGGCGCGTCAGATCAAGCTCCAACTCGTCGCTCACGGAATAATGCGCGGCGAGATCGCGCGTGAGCGCAGAGAGCAGCGCGGCGCGGTCGAAAACGGCGGGGACCGGCGCGTCTTCCGCGCGCAACGCAGGCAACACGCCCAAGCCGACGACCAGAAAAAAAGAAACCGATAAAAGGGATGAAAGTTTCATGACGCGAATGATCAGCGTTTCATCTGGGCGACGCTTTGGAGCATTTCATCGGAGGTCTGCACGGCCTTGCTGTTGATCTCGTAGGCGCGTTGGGCGACGATGAGATTAACCATCTCCTCCACGATGTTGACGTTGGACGTCTCGATGTAGCCCTGCACCACGGAGCCGAAGCCCTGCTCGGTGGGATTTCCTGTTTCGGCGGTGCCGCTGGCCGCGGTCTCCGCGTAAAGGTTGCCACCCAGACTGCCGAGTCCGGAGGGATTGGCAAAGCGGGACATCGTCAGACGGAAGGTCTGGCTGCCGCTGGGAGTCTGGTAGGTTACCTGTCCGTTTTCCGCGATGCTGATGTTGGTTGTGCCGGCGGGCACGGGCTGGAAACCGCTCAGGACGGGCATGCCATCGTTGGTCGTGACCTGGCCGGTGGAAGAAAGCTTGAAGGAACCGTCGCGCGTGTAGGCGAGCGTGCCATCGGGTTTTTGCACCTCGAAGAAGCCGTCACCCTGGATCGCGATGTCGAGCTGGCCGCCGGTATTCGTGAGCTGCCCTTGGGTGAAAACCTTGGATGTGGCGGCCACGCGCGAACCGTTGCCCATCTCGATGCCGGTTGGCACGAGATTGCCGCCGCCGGAGTCGCTGCCCGCGCCGCGCGGCTTTTGATACAGCAGATCCTGGAACTCGATCTTGCTGCGCTTGAAACCGGGGGTGTTCACGTTCGCCAGATTATTGGAGATCGTGTTGAGGTTCATCTGCTGAGCTTCCATGCCGGTGGCGGCGGAGTAGAGGGAAAGATTCATGACGGGAGGTGGCTAGGTGGATTTTAAAAAGGACGCGCGGCGTTGGGGGTGATTTTGGGTCAGCCCAAGGCATCAAGGGTTTTTTGCATGGTCTGATCACGGCTTTGGATGAGCTTCTGGTTCGCCTCGTAGGCGCGGGCGATGTTCACCAGATCGACCATCTCGTGCATGGGCGTGACGTTGCTCGACTCGATGTTGCCCTGGAGCACGACCGGCTTGACCACTGGAATGGGATCGACGCCGTCCGGCGCGCCGTAAACTCCGCCGGAAGTCGGTCGAAGCACTTTAAGATCGGGAAATTTCACGACGCTCAAACGGCCCAGCGGACTTGCTCCCTGGGTGATGAGTCCCTCCTCGCTGATGGTGATCTTGCCGCCTTGGGGCAGCATCTGGATGGGACGCCCTCCATCGCCAAGAATTTCCTGATCCTGCGCGGTCACCAAGGTGCGGTCCGGCCTAACATGCAACGAACCGCCGCGCGTATAGCCACGAGAGCCATCGGCGGTTTTCACCTCGAAAAACCCTTCGCTGTTCAACGCGACGTCGAGGTCGCGACCCGTGGGCTCGGCCTCGCCGGTCTTAAAGCTGATTCCATACGAAACCTTCGGAAAATACATCGGCGTGCCCTCCCCCTGCCCGATCTTCTGGCCGGAATTCGTCTGAACCTCGCCGGCTTCGACGGATGAAAAACTCACCGTGCGCTTCTTGAAGCCCGTCACCTGACTCGAGGTGATGTTCTGCGTGACCGCATCCTGCCAGCGCTCCAGCGAGGAGAGGGCGGCGGCGCTTTGATAGAGTCCGATGTTCATGAGGCTCCCATCACTAAGCACCGACAATGCCAAATTCTTATATCATTGTATTACAATGTTTTAAAAACAAAAAGCCTTTTATGGAAACTTTTGCCGCATCGTCCTCAGAAGAATTTTCCTACCTCGGCCATACACCGAATCACAAGGCGGCGAAACCACACGCTCACAAGCCGTCTTCAACTTCCCACCGGATAGAGGCAGTCCACCTCGATGCGCTCCCCGCAGGTGCAGGTGATGATCAAGCGCGTCACTTTATCGCCCTGTTTGATGCACTCGACCGTAGGGGCAACCGAGGCGTTGGCATGACCGGGGTGGTGTCCTTGGTTTTTTGCCAGGCCGGCCAAGCCGCCAGAAACGGATGCAACCGCGCTCAGCAAGGGTTGATCATGTTGGGAACGGCCGGCGAGAAATGATTTCATGGTGTGGTCGGAGATGTTGGTTTTGAAGCGCCGCGTGCGCCGAGCGAAAGACTGAGAGTGATGCGTTGATTGCTTTCTGAATCTGCAGCCTCCATCGGCACGGGTCGGGTGTCGGCAAAGCCCGTCACTCGCTCGATGAGGGCTGGATCCACGGCGTAATGGGTGAGCGCCCGGCGGGCCGCGTTCGCCCGGTCGGCGGAAAGTTCCCAAGCGGTGTAATCCGGCCGGAGGGCCTGCATGCCCTTGCGGGTATGCCCCTCAATCACGACATGGAAATTATTGCGATCCACGAGCCAAGACATGCTCTGCATCACAAAATCACCCCACTCGGTAAACTCGGTCGAGTTGTTCTTGAAGAGCGATTTTCTTGCGCGATCAAAAAGCGTGATGCGCAGCCCGTCGCTGGTGACCTGAATGTCGATAGGCTTGTCCTGCAAATCCTCTTCCAAGTGAAGCAGACGGTAAAAATCCTTCGCCAGAGAATTCAGAAATTGAAGGTCGATCTCCTTGGCATCCGTGTGCGGTTTTCCGTTCGTGCTTTTCGAGCTTTGGCTGCTGTCGGAAGAGCTTCTGGAACTAAGTTTGTTCGAATCCTTGTCCATGATACCCGACGACGCCTTGAGCGGGGAATTAAACGGTTGCTGGAAATAGCGAGAGGTCGCGATGAGGATTTCCTTATCCTGGGACGTGATCCAAAGGACCATGAAGAGCGCCATCATCGCGGTGACGAAATCCGCGTAGGCCACTTTCCAGGCGCCTCCGTGGTGGGCTGCTGCTTTTTTTCGGGCCATGCGGGGTCGCTTATTTGGAAGGCGAAGGCATGGCCTTCAGCGCGTTTTCAAGCTCGTCGGCGCCAGGCTGGACGCTCCCGTTCAAGCTGCGGCGGGCAACTTCCACCGCCGTGAGCGGCGCCAGACCCTTGGCAAATCCACCCACGGCGCAAAGGATGCAGCGCAGATACTCCTGATCAGAGGCGTTGTTGAACTTAATGCGATTGGCCAGCGGGTTGATGAATCCATAGGCGGCGAAAATGCCCAGCAATGTGCCGGTCAGCGCGGCGGCGACGCGCTCGCCCACCACCTCGGGACCGTCCGCGATTCCGGCCATGGTGTTGATAATGCCCAGCACGGCGGCGACGATGCCGATGCCCGGTAGCGAATCTCCCACGAGCTGCAGCAGATGCACCGGATGGTCGTTCTCCTCGGCCTTGGCATCGAGCTCGGCGGACATGAGATCCTCGAGCTGGTCGGGCTTTATTTTCCCGTCGATCACGGGCTTTATGCCATTCAAGAGAAACTCCATACGGATCTTGTTGGATGTAAATTTCGGATACCTTTTAAAAATGCCGCTTTGGCCCGGGCTCATCACGTGCTCCTCGAGCGCGATCAGGCCGTTGCGCCGACCCACCATAAAAATCTCGTAGAGCATTTTCAAAAGATCGAAATAATCATCCTTGGAAGCGCCCTTTCCAAACGCCGCCTCCTTCGTCTTATGGATGATCTCTTTGATCACGTGGCCGGGACTCGCGATGAGAAGAACGCCCAGCGCCACCCCGAAGATCACGACAAACTCCGACACATGCAGCAGCACGAGCGGGTTGCCGCCGGCAAGCATGAAACCGCCAAGAGTCGCGGCCATGACAATGAAGGCTCCTACTAAAATCAGCATAAGGTTAAGCCTGCTAACGGCGCATTACACCGCGCACTTTAGCCCTTAAAACCGGCTGCTCTGCCCGATGCGCGGAAGCACTCGCCTCAACGATCACGCTCGCGCTGGATGCAAGCCCGCAGGCTGAGCACCGTTTGCGAATGAATCTGGCAGATGCGCGATTCCGTGAGGCCGAAAACGACGGCGATTTCCGCCAACCGCATGTTTTCGTGATAATACATCGCCAGAATTTTCCTAGGAATCTCCGGTAGGGTCTCGATGCGCCTCGCCACCAGCTGCATGAGCTCTTCCTGCTCCATGCGTTCGCGCACGGGAACCTCCGAAGTGTCGGCGATCATCTCATGCAGCGACGCTCCGGACCCGGACTCGCCGTCGGAGGTCTGGTCGATGGCAATGAAGCACACCGGCTTCGCCTCTTCCATCCACTTGGCATAATCTTTCACCGAAAGTCCGAGGTTGTTGCGCACTTCCTCCTCGGTGGCGGGGCGCCCGAGCTTTTGCTCCATCTCGTTGATCGCCTCTTTTATTTTTTTCGCCTTGGCCCGGGCCCGGCGCGGACACCAGTCGAGGCGGCGGAGTTCGTCCAGCACCGCCCCGCGGATGCGCATCGAGGCATAACCGGCAAAGGTGGAATTCTGCTCGGGGTCGTATTTGCGCACCGCCGCCATCAAGCCGGTCGCACCCACGCTGTAGAGATCGTCCGCGTCCACATGGGCGGGAAGGTTCAGCTTGATGCGGTCAACCACGTTGCGCACGAGCGGAAGGTAGCGCTCGATAAGCTCCTTCTCGTCGAACGGGCCGCTCGTGCCCTGGTAGGCTCTCCATACGTTTGCGGGATTGGGGACTTGGTCCAAGGCGACGGCAGATTCGGCGGATTTCATAAAGACGGAGATAAACGGAGCTAAAAAGCAGAGTGATTATTTTGAACGAACGGGCGCGGGAACAGCGTCCGGGGTGGCGCTGGCCGCGGCGCGGCGAGCGATAAGGGTGTCGGTCATGGCCTTGACGAGGACCGACCAGAACCAACGAAAAAGAAGCGCTCCGGCCAGACAGCCGAAGGCGGCGTCGCGCAACACGAGATCGAAAGCCCGATCGGCGGAAAGGCCGGCCACGCCGGCGAGGACGAATCCGGCGAAACCGCCGGCGAGGAATACAAATTTCATGAGAGGTGCGGCGTGCCGGAGCCGGGAAGGGTTTTGCGAAGGATCGCGCCCACGACGTCCTCATCCATGTCGCCCGTGAGACCGGGACCGGTGGAGAGGAAGAGCGGAGAAAGTTCTCCATCGATGAGAAAATCCCAGAGTTTCCCCCAGTGGCTCAACTCATCGAGGTGCGTAAAAACCAGATGGGTCGCGCCCATATCGCGGCCCGCCGCATAGGCGTCACGCAGCATGGCCAGATCGTAGGCGGCGTTCAGCACGAGCACTCGGCCGTCGATTTTTTCTGCGTCAAGGAATCGGGCGGCCGCACGGTTTTCGACACGGGTTCGGGCCGAGAGCGCCGGCATGTCCATGTAAATGAAATCTCCGGCCGCCGGCTCCATGGGCATGCCCGGCGTCACATGTTCGAGGCAGAGTCCCAGCGCCTCGCAAAAAACCGCCAGGCCATCGGCCGGGTTGGGCCGGTCGAATTCCGTCTTCACCACGCGGCCAGTGCGGCGGCGCGAGAAGACGTCGCGCGCGAGCCACTTGCACAGCGCCGTGGTGCGACCCACGCCCGGCGTCCCCAAAAAAGCGGTGCGCTCCGGCAGGAGGCGTTGCGTTTTCCGCGTCGCGGCTTGGCGCAAGGCGGTGCCCACATCGACCAGCGAGTGATGCAGCGGCCTGCGTGCCGCGCCCGAAAGCGCCGAAGCGCCTTCCAACCGGCCGATCAATGCAGGAGAAAAACCGGAGCGTTTCAGTAAATCCGGCAGGGCCACCGGCACATCACGCCGATCCAGCGGGGCGCGATCGGACATCTCGTTCATCCTTTCCGGATTCTCAGATGTGTATGGGATCACCCCTGTGATCACGCCCGGCACGGACAGCGCGTCCGGCATTGCGGGAAGTTCTGGAATCTGCGCGATTACCTCCAGCTTGGGCCGCATGAACAACCCCGCCAGCCCTTCAGACTCCAGACGTCTCACCGAAAGCACACGGACGTTTTCACCGAGACGATCCCGAATCGTCTGCACGGCTTCTTCCGCCGATCTGACCACCAATTTGTAGGTGGAGCCCGGCTTGAGCGGGGCATTATCGGAAATAAGCGCAGGGGTTAACATATAACTCGCACTCCTTTAGCTCTGCGTGTGCCAAGAGATTTGATTGAATCGCTAACACTTAATTATAAATTATTTATAATTTTTTATTTCTACAATCACCTCCATCAGATCTCTCACTAGAAACTCGCGGCAGAAAATGCCGGGGCTCGATATCAGCAACTCTTCCGCCTCCAAACACGAAGAAGCCCGCCCAAATATCCGGGCGGGCTTTTTCATTAAAAAGTCTGCGCGCAAAACGATCTTCAAGCTGCACGCGGCATCACCAACGCAGGCGGAGTGATGATCCCGATGTTTTCAATTTCCGTGGACGACGGCAGCTCCTGGTAGGCCAGCACCACCAACCGGGGAAAGGACGGTTCGAGAAAACGCTTCAGCGGCAACCGTATCTCTGCCCCCGTCACAAGCACGGGTGTGAGGCCCGCCTGGGTGAGTTCGGCCGCGCGGGCATTCAGCTCTTCAAGCAAATGCCGGCCAGTCAACGGATCGATCGCCAGCCCCACCTCGCTGGGTGTGCGGTGGATTTTCGTTGCGATCAATTGCTCCAGACGCGGATCCAGCGTCGCGGCCTTAATCACGCCGGAGCGACACTCCAGCTCGGGCACAAAGTAGAGCCCCAGCCGGCGACGGATCAGCTCGCTCAAGTCGTCGGGATTCTTCGTCTGTCCCGCGAAATCACCGATGCCTTCAAGAATCAGCGGCAGGTTGATGATGGAAACATTCTCGCGCAGCAGATTCTGCAGCACGCGTTGAATGATACCCAAGTTAACAAGATCGGGCAGCAGCTCGGAAATAAGCGCCGGATGCGACTCCTTGAGATGATCCATGAGCATCTGCACGTCCTGACGACCGAGCAGCAGATGGGCGACGCCCTTGAGCGCCTCGGAGACGTGGGTGATCATCACCGAAGACGGATCGACCACCGTGTAGCCGTTAAGCTCGGCCGAGTTCCTTTCATTCTCGTCGATCCAGACCGCCTCGAGGCCGAATACCGGTTCGCGCGCGGGCAGGCCGCGCAGCTTCACGGTGCTTCCCGCGACATTCATCGCCATCGAGCGGCCGGGCTGGACTTGGCCGCGCGCGATGGACTTTCCGCGCAGCAGGAATCGGTATTCGTTCGACTCCAACTCAAGATTGTCGCGCACCGAAATGGGCGGCACGAGAATGCCCTTTTCACGGGCCAGGGTTTTCCGCACACCTGTGATGCGCGAAAGCAGGTCGCCGCCCTGCTTCGCGTCGGCCAGCGGAAGCAATCCGTAGCCGATTTCAATGGCGAACACGTCGAGCTCGATGAGTTTTCTAAACTCTTCGGTGAGCCCGCCGGCTTTTGCGCCACCGGCGGCGCCATCCTTGCCCGTGCCACCCTTGGCCCCTTTGCCAAGCGCGGGCGCGGAGGACTCGACTTTCGCCGCGGCGGTCGCGTCCTCGGCCTCCTGTTTCTTCATGATACGCGCCACATAATAGGCCAGTCCCGCTAACGCCAGAAATGGGAACGCCGGCATGCCCGGCATGATGCCGAAGACGGCCAGCATTCCGGCCGCGATCATGATTGCTCGTGGATAACGCGTCAGTTGACCACCGATCTGCTCGCCCAAGTTTCCGTTGCCGGAGGCGCGGGTGACCAGCAGGCCCGCCGCCACCGAAACGATCAGCGCGGGAATCTGGGAAACCAGCCCGTCACCGATGGACAGTAGCGTGAACTTCGCCGCCGCTTCCGTGAGCGAAAGCCCCATCTGAAACGCGCCGATCGCGAAGCCGCCCACGATGTTCACCACCGTGATCAGGATGCCCGCGATGGCGTCGCCACGCACAAACTTCGAGGCGCCGTCCATCGCACCGTAGAAGTCGGCCTCCTTCTGGACCTTCACGCGTCGCGTCGTGGCGGTCAGCTCGTCGATGATGCCCGCGTTCAACTCGGCATCGATGGCCATCTGTTTGCCAGGCATCGCATCCAACGTGAAACGCGCGCTCACCTCCGCGATGCGCCCGGCGCCCTTCGTGATGACCACGAAGTTGATCACGATCAGAATCAGGAAAACCACAAAGCCCACGATGTAGTTTCCCTGGATCACGAAACGCCCGAACGACTCGATGATGTGTCCTGCGTGCCCCTGCGTAAGGATCAGACGCGTCGAACAGATATTAAGCGCCAGCCGGTAAAGCGTGAGCCCCAGCAGCAGCACGGGGAATCCCGAAAACTCGGACGGATCCTTCACATAGACGACGATGAGCAGCACC
>JAHFTG010000142.1 GCA_023269455.1 Opitutaceae bacterium
TCGCCGGGTTTGAGGGCGGACTCGAGAACGAGGGCGACATGGTCGTCGGCGACGCGGGTGACTTTGCCCAGGAGCACGCCACGCTTGGTGCCGAAGCGGCCGTGGGCGAGTTCTTGGTTTTGAATGCCGCGGAACCAGCCGGTGTAGAGGCCGCGCGAGAACGTCATCGAGAGTTCGTAGCGGGCGCGGGCGGCGTCAAAAGGGACGGCGGCGTTTGCGGATTGTTCGGCAAAGATTTTATCGAGGGCCTGGCGATAGACGCGGGTGATGCTGGCGACGTATTCGGGAGACTTGAGGCGACCTTCGATTTTGAGCGAGGCGACGCCCGCGCGGACGAGATCGGGGAGAACGTCGAGGCCTGCGAGATCCTGCGGACTGAGGAGATATTTGCGGTCGCCCAGATCCACTTTTTGGCCGTCGGAGACGAGATCGTAGGGCATGCGGCAGGCTTGAGCGCACTCGCCGCGGTTGGCGGAACGGCCGCCGAGTGATTCGCTGGTGAGACACTGGCCGGAGTAGGCGACGCAGAGGGCACCGTGGACGAAGACTTCCAAGGGAAGCGGGTTGTCCTTTTGGGCAGCCTGCATGGCTTCGATTTCGGCGATGGAGTTTTCACGGGCGAGGACGACGAGCTCGGCACCGAGTTCGCGGGCGAACTCCACGCCGGCGGAGTTGGTCACGCTCATCTGGGTGGAGCCGTGGATCGGGAAGTCGGGCGAGAGGCGGCGGATGAGGCGGCAGATTCCGATGTCCTGGACGATGGCGGCGTCAACCCCGGCGGCGATGATGGCGCGGAGAAATTCCTCGGCGTCGGGCAGCTCGGCGGTGAAGACGAGGATGTTGAAAGTGACGTAGCCGCGCACGCCGCGCCGGTGGAGGAATTCCATGAGCGCGGGGAGATCGGCGAGGGTGAAGTTCTTCGCGCGCATGCGGGCGTTGAAGCGTTCGAGGCCGAAGTAAACGGCGTCGGCGCCGTTCTCGACGGCGGCGCGCACGCAGTCCCAGTCACCGGCGGGCGCGAGAAGCTCGGGCCGCGTGAGCGGGCGAGGCGCAGCCGGGGCGGCGGAAGGAGCGGTGGCGACGGAAGACATCAGGGCGACAAGATGCGCCGCTCTCCCGCCGGGGCAAGCTCCGGCGGGTTTGTCACGTATGACGTGACAACTTTATTTGTGCCGTCCGTGGCGGAAGATGTCGAAGATGACGTAGAAACCGAGGAGCGCGGAGAGCATGTAACCCACCATCCCGAGCGCGGGATAACCGAAAAGGTAGGGGGCGACGTTGGTGTGAATGATGAGCGAGGAGCCGACGATCAACGAGCCGATGATCACGCCGAGGGTGATGCGGTTGGCGGCGGTTTTGAGCGCGTCGTCTACGTCTTCGAGGCCCTGATGCTGAAATTTGATGGTGAGGTCGTCGTTTTCGAGGCGGCGGACGATACGAAAAATCCCGCCGGGCAGCTCGCGCGCGCCGGTCATCATCGAGCGCAGGAAGGCGCGGCTCTCGCGCATCATGGCGCGCGGGCCGGTGCGGTCGCGTTGCAGCTCGATAAAGACGGGACGGGCCACGGCGCGCAGGTCGAACTCGGGATCAAGCGTGCGGGCGACTTCTTCGATGGAGAGCACGGCTTTCGCCATGAGCGAGTAGTCGCGGGTGATGTTGATGCCGTTTTGGCCGAAGATGAAGAGGAGCTTGAGCATCGCGCGGCCGAGCTGGATGCGGCCGAGGGCGCGGTTGAAATCTTCGCGGAGGGCGAGGGTGACGTCGCGTTCCATCGCGCGGAGATCGGCGCGACCGCCGGGGCTGCCGAGGTCGGCGGCGATCTGCACGATGCGTTCGGCGTCTTGATCGACGGCGGCGAGGAAGAGATCGGCGAGGCCGAGACGCAGGCGGCGGGTGAGGTTGCCCGCCATGCCCCAGTCGAGGAAGCAAAGGCGTCCGTCGGGCGTGATGAGGACGTTGCCCGCGTGCGGATCGGCGTGAAAAAAACCGGCGAGGAGCACTTGGTGAATGAGCGAGGTGGCGCCGTTGGCGGCGATGCGTTTGCTCTCGGCGGGCGAGAGCCGGGCGGAATCAACGGTCACGCCGGTGATGCGTTCCATCACGAGGACGCGCTCGCTGGACAACTCGTCCACGACGTAGGGCGCGAAGACGCGGTCGGGGTGCGGATTGAGGGCGTTGAAATACTGCTGGTTGCGGGCCTCGTGGCGGAAATCGAGTTCGCGGAGGAGGTTGATCTTAACTTCGTCCACGACGGCGGGCAGGTCGTAGGGCTGGAGCGCGGTGACGCGCTGGTGGACCTGACCGGCGAACCACGTGAGCAGATCGAGGTCGGCTTCAACGGTCTTGAGCAGGTTGGGGCGCTGGACTTTGACGGCGACCTCGCGGCCGTCGTGCATCCGGGCGAAGTAAACTTGGGCGAGCGAGGCGCTGGCGATGGGCGTCTCATTGAACTCCGCGAACGCCTGTGAAATATCGGCGGGCAATTCTTCGACGAGCACCGGGCGCATTTCGGCGAATGGCAGCGGACGGACGGAGTTTTGCAGCTTGCGCAGTTCGTAGATGAGAGCGTGCGGGAGGGCATCGGGCCGCATGCTCATGAGCTGGCCGGCCTTTACGAAGGTCGGGCCGAGCTCTTCGAGGGCGAGTCGCACGCGTTCCCATGTCGTGCGGGTTTCCTTTGGCTGGGGGACGAGGCGCTGCCACCAGCCGCCCTGGGGGTCGATCTGGTTCAGGAGGTTCGCAAAGCCGTGCTTCGCGAGGACGGTGAAAATTTCCTTCGCGCGGACGGCGTTACTGAGGAAATCGAACGGTCTCACGGCTCGCCGGAGCGGGTGGGGGGATGGGCGAGTTTGCTTTCGAGGACGCGGATGCGTTCCTCGAGGGCGGCGATGTGGGCCTTGGTCTCGGCGCTGGAGTGGTGGGTGAACTCCTTGATTTTGTCGCCGAGCTTCTGGCTCATTTCGTCGAATTCCTTGCGGCCTTGCTCGGCGATTTTTTCGGCGATGATGCGAGCGTCGTCGGCTTTGACTTTGCCCTGCTTAACGTAATCGCCGAGGGCATCCTCGACTTTTTCTTTGGTGATAACGGCGGCACCCACGCCGGCGAGAAGGGTTTTTTTGATGACGTCGATCATAGTGTTGGGAGGTTAATGATCCTGTATGACACCGGCAACCGCAAAGGGTTGCGCGACGTGAACGTGATGCGTCCGCCTGGCGCGTCGCGCTAGGCGTGTGGAGGCGTTTCGGGCGGGGTGTCGTGTGCGGGTGGCGAAGGCTGCGATGGCGGCAGCTCGACGATCTCGGGCGTGACGGGCTTGATCGTGTAGGTGCGTTTGGGGGGCGGGGGCTCGGCCAGCGCGCGCTTGATTTCCTCTTCCACGCCGGAGGTGGCTTTTTTGAATTCGCGGAGGGTTTTGCCCAGGCCGCGGGCGAGTTCAGGCATCTTGTCGCCGCCGAAGAGAATCAGCACCACGAGCAAAACCAGGATGATCTCGCCGCCGCCAATGCCTCCTAAAAATGCGAGTGGTGTGATGGCGATTGGCATGATGGGGGAAGACTTCGACTCAGAAAAAAGATAACGGCTAAATTGGTTTTGGCCAGAGCACGGGACAGAAGTGCGAGGGACGGCGACGTTTTATTTGACGGCTACTTCGACCACGAAGCTTTGGGTTTTTCCAGGTTCGACCCAGTGGAGGCCGACCTTGGTTTCGGGCGCGTTGGGCGGTCCCATCCACGGCTCCACGCAGAAGTAGGGCGCGGCGGCGTCGGGCGTCCAGGTGACGAACGTCGCCTCGGGCGGCGGGACGGCGGCGGTGCCGTTGCGCACGGCGACCTGACCAGGCGCGCCGGGCTGGCCGAAGACCACGGTGTTGCTCTTAAGCCCGAGGTGAAACGTGTCCACGAGTGCCTCGTTGTTGAGTGGTTCCTCGGGTTTGAGCGCAGGGCCGGTCACGAGCTGGCCGGTGGCATCCTGCCGCAGCGTTTTTGTCGCCGGGATGCGGATGACGTAGTCGCCGCGCTTGAGTCCTTCGCTCCACGGCGCGGTAAAATAAAAATGGTGGCCGGCGCTCCACGGGATGGGCTTCGAGTCGTAGTTGTGCAGGGTGAACTCGCACGAAAGCCCGAGTTCGGAAAAACGGTAGGCGACGGTGAACTCGTAGTTGAACGGGTAGGCCGCCTTGGCGTCTTCGCCCGGCACGAGGACGGCGGTGAACCCGCGCGCGTCGAGACGCGTGACCTTGAACTCGCTGTGGCGGGCGAAGCCGTGCTGCGGCATCGGGCGGCGCACGCCGGCGGGGTCGCGCCAGAAACCGGTCTGGCCCTGATCGAAGGTGCGCGCGTTGAAGGGGAAGAGGACGGGATTGCCGCCGCGGACTTTGTGGAAATCGTCGAGCGTCTTGAGCTCGGGCCAGTAAACGACGTCGCGCACCGAGCCGTCGCCGAGCGTGAGATGCCAGTGCATGAGGCGCGCGCCGTGCTCGGGCATGGCGAGGAAGGTCGAGTTGCCGACCTGCCAGCGCGTGAGCGTCCGCCCGAGATAAGGGACCTTTTCCATAGAGCGGGCAGTAAGCGACCCCGCGCCGCGCGCGTAAAGTTTTTCCGTGAAGGCGGGCGGCTCCGGCGCATTGGAAACAGCGCTGGGCTTTCCAACCGGTTAGCGCTTGTGAGTTTGGGATGCGGGTGGAAATCTTTCGCCGTTTCTCAAACCGTCCGCCCCATGACAACCATCCTCCTCCTGTTCGTTCTTGGCATTGTGCTGCTCGTGCTCGATCTCTTTGTCCCGGGATTCATCATGAGCGTGTTTGGCGTGATGGCGATGCTCGCGGGCACCTCGCAGGCGTTCAACCTCTACGGCATCGGCGGAGGGCTGGCGGCTTTTGCGGTGGGCGCGGCCCTGCTCGGAATCGCCCTCTACGTCGAATACGGACTGCTGCCGAAGACGGCCTTCGGTAAACGGTTTTTTCTGCACGCGGCGGTGAAAGGCACCAGCCAGACGCCCGCCGCCGACACGTCCTCGCTCACCGGACGCGAGTGCGTGGCGCTCACGCCGCTCATGCCGACGGGGCAGGTCGAGATCGACGGCCGCCGCCATGAGGCGCTTTCGCTGGATGGCCATGTCGAGCGCGGAGCGCGATTGAAGGTCACCGGCGCACAAAACTTTTCTTTAACCGTCACAAAACTATGAGTCCTGGAACAATTGTTTTCATCATCCTCGGTGTCTTCGTCATCGTCCTTGCGGCGATTGTCTTCTCGTTCTTCAGCGTATGGCTGCGGGCGATGCTCGCGGGCGCGCCCGTCGGCATGCTCAACCTCCTCGCGATGAAGCTGCGGCAGGTGCCGTTCAGCCTCATCGTGGATGCCCGCGTCACGGCCAAAAAGGCCGGCATCGAAATCCCCATCGACGACATCGAGGCCCACTACCTCGCGGGCGGCAACGTCGTCCCCACCGTGCAGGCGCTCATCGCCGCGCAAAAGGCCGGCATCGAACTCAACTGGAACCGCGCGTGCGCCATCGATCTCGCGACGAAAGGCTCCGGCAAATCTGTGGTCGAGGCCGTCCGCACCTCGGTCGATCCCCGCGTGATCGACTGTCCCAATCCCGCCAGCGGCCGCACGACCATCGACGGCGTGGCCAAGGACGGCATCCAGGTAAAAGTGAAGGCCCGTGTAACGGTTCGCACGCATCTCGAACGTTTCGTCGGCGGTGCCAAAGAAGAGACGATCATCGCCCGCGTGGGCGAGGGCATCGTCACCACCATCGGCTCGGCCGCCAGCTACAAGACGGTGCTCGAATCGCCCGACAGTATTTCCAAGACGGTGCTCGCGCGCGGTCTCGACGTGGGCACGGCCTACGAAATTCTCTCCATCGACATCGCCGACGTGGACGTGGGCGAAAACGTGGGCGCCAAGCTCCAGGAAGCGCAGGCCGAGGCCAATAAAAACATGGCGCAGGCCCAGGCGGAAATCCGCCGCGCCGCTGCCGTGGCGCTCGAACAGGAAATGAAGGCGCGCG
>JAHFTG010000143.1 GCA_023269455.1 Opitutaceae bacterium
GATTTTTAAAGAGCCGGAGGGAGTGTATTGGAAGGGGTTGAGCCGGACGTCGCCTGAACGATGTTAATGCGTGAGCGATAAGGTGGCGGCATAGCCGCCACCGGGGACGAGGCGGAGCGTGAGCGTGCGGGCTTTGCCGAGATTGCGGGTGGTCTCGACCACGGTTTCGGGCGCGGCGGGATCGGAGCCGTCGGCGAACTCGCTCAGATGCCAATTGTGGCCCTTGAGGCTGAGAGCGTCGCGGGAAACATCCAGCGTGAGGGAGTCGGCGAGGGGCTTTAAGCCGGCGCCGTCGGCGGCGGCGGGAAAGCGAACGGGGGCGGGAGTGAGGCGGCCCCACTCGTCCATCACGGGCGTGGGATTGGCGTTGTAGTCGAAACCATCCGGGTTGGGCTGATACCGCTGGATATCCACGGTGATGAGATTCCATCCGTGCGCCAGCAGATGGGCCGCCATGTAGTCGGCTTGGGCCTTGGCTTTCGCCTCGTCAACGGAGGTGCCGTAAAAATCCCAACTGTTCCAGCCCATCACCGGGCGTTCGGCCCACGAGTGGAAGGCGGTGCTCGCTTGAGCGACCACTGCCGACAGCAATGCCAAGAGGAGTAGATTGATGCGTTTTATCATGGGATACAGGGGGCTGGCCGTCGGATCTCGGCGGCCACAGGTATCCAGTATGTCAGGTGGTGCGCTTTTCTCCTATACCCGCAAGTGGGGGGTGCGGCCGCCGGAGTCGGTGATATATTTGGCGACTGCCTCCGCTCGCGAATGCACATGCATCTTGGTGTAGATGTTTTTCAGATAACTACGGATTGTCTCCACGCTGAGCGAAAGTTTGTCGGCGATCTCTTTGTTTCCGTATCCCTTGGACAACAGGTCGAGCACCTCGGTTTCACGCACGCTAAGGCCTTTGACCTCGCCGCGAAGCTTACTGCGCTTGCGAAAGAAATCGGCCACTCGGCGAGCGATGCCGCTGGTCATGGGAACCCCTCCCTGGAGTGAATCCTGCAAGCTCTGCCGTAGCTTGCCGGGCGTGGAGTTTTTCATGAGATATCCGTCGGCTCCGGCTTCGAGCGCGGGAAAAACCAATTCCTCGTCATTCGATGAGGTGAGGATCAAGACCCGAGTCTCCGGAGACATCTCTTTCAGCCTGGCGGTGCACTCAATGCCCGACATGAGCGGCAGGCAAATGTCCATCAAAACGATCTGGGGCTTGAGGGAGGGAAGCTCCTTCAGGGCCGCCTCCCCTGACGCACAGGTGTGAATACAGGAAAACCCGTCGAAGTTATTAATCAACGACGCCCATTGGTTGCGCACTTGGTCATTGTCTTCCACGAGTGCCACCCGACAGACAGACGATGCCAGCGGGGATGTAGTATGAGTGACTTCCATATGGGCGTAGCTGCTCGGGCGGGGTTGCTAACCGGAAAAATAAACAAGGCTTGGCATCAAGCCAAGCCTTGGAACCGGTTTACCGCGGAAACGCAGGTGATTTAGCTACGAAGCAAGTCCGACGAATCTCGTCGAAGGAGGCATCAGCGCCGACGACGACGGAGGGCAACGACAGCCAACGCACCGGCCCCGATCAGGGCTGCCGTGGTTGCTTGCGGGCTCGGGGATCCAACCGGAGGCATCCGACACGGGCACTTGTCTCTTGAAGCCTCGGGGGGGAGGATGCTGTCTAGAGTTCAGGTCATGTTTAATTGCGTTATCCACCGCGTGTTTTGCTGGTTGGTTCTACTCGGCGTGCATGTCGCTGTTCAGGCGGCCGGACTAAATCCGATCACAGGCGTAGGCTCCTGCATCTGGGACTCGGCGATGTATGACCGACAAGAGTGCAAATTTGTGCGTGCCTTTAAAATCCCTCGGGGAGCGAAGGTCACCTCTGCGCGGCTGCGAATTACTGCGGACAATTCATACAAGCTCTTTATCGACGGCCAGCCGATTGGTCAGGGGAGCGACTGGCGCGTATTGATCGAATACGACGTGCGCCTGCTGCTCGCGCCGGGGGAACACCTTCTGGCGGTGAGTGCGGTGAACGATTTTGCCGTGGCGGGTTTGGTTGTTGGGCTGCGCATCACGTTTGCCGATGGCTCCGAGATGGAAATCCCTTCTGACGATACGTGGAGAATCGCTCCCAAAGACAACGATTCATGGAAGACCGCTTCCCAATTAGATTGGAGATCGTGGCCTAGCGCCACGCTTCGTCCTCCATTGAACTTGGGTGATGATCCTGGAGTTTATTTCGCGCCCATGTCGTCCCCCGTTATGCCGGCGTTTTGGCAGCGGAAAGAGGTTCAGTTTTTTCTTCTGGCATTCGCGATTATTGGCATTCCGACAGGCGTGTTTCTTGTCAGCCGTCTCATTCTGAAGTCGCAGATGGAAAAAGTGGTTCGTCATGAACGCACCCGTATAGCGCTCGATCTGCACGATAATCTGGGTGGAGGGCTCACCCAACTCGTGCTTTGGGGCGAAACCTCACGGCAAACCCTGCCTCACGATTCGGCGGCATCCGAAGCACTGGGGCGATTGTGCGACCAGTCACGTGAACTCATGCTCGGAATGAACGAGACGGTGTGGCTGATCGACTCCCAGCGCGATACAGTCGCCGACTTCGTATCTTACGTTGCCAGATTCACCGAGATTTTCTTTCAGGGTTCATCCATTCGATGCCGTTTTGATATCGAGCAAGATTTACCCCCGTTTTCGTGCGACATTGGCATTCGACGCAACCTCTTCCTGGCGATTAAGGAATCGATTAACAATGTATTGCGTCACTCGGGAGCCTCCTTGGTGGAGTTGTCGATTCGACGTCAACGCAATGAACTCGTGGTAGTCGTGAGTGACGATGGGCATGGGTTCGATTCCAGTGCGGTTTCCAAGGGAAACGGGCTGCACAGCATGGAAACGCGCGCTGCAGAAGCGGGGGGACGGCTTTCCGTCCACAGTCGGCCAGGGCAGGGCTGCACGCTCCAGTTCTACATCCCGCTTCAAACATTCTCAGGGCTTCACGCACTCCGGCACTTCAGCCGGTTTCTACGTCTGCCATTCATGGCGAAAAGAAGATAGCACATCTGCGGTTTTAAGCGGGAATGGGATCGAGATCCGGGATCGTAAACAAGGCTGGAGACATATCATATTGGGACGGGTTTCCAGTTGTAGGCTTGGGTTTCAACCGGCGGGGACCACCCAAGGGACGAACCACGGCAGCCCATCGAGGCCGGTTCATACCACTGGATGTCCACGGTAAAGAATTTCCAGCCGTGCGGGAGGAGTTTGTCGGCCATCACATCGGCCTGCGCCTTGGCTTGGTTTTCTTTGAGCGAGGTGCCGAAGGCGTCCCAGCTGTTCCAGCCCATCGGCGGTGTCGCGGCCTAGGCGTGGTAGGCGGGGGCGGGAGCCACAACGGCGGACAGGGTGGCGGACAGGAGCGTGAGCGCGGTGAACGCGGCATGGGCGCGGCCAAGGGCACGGCGACTGATGGGGAGTTGGGTGCGGCGTGGGTTCATCGGGAAAGGGATCGGCTGGCGTGCGTTCGGTTTTGGGTGAGGCGGAGGCGGGCGAACAGGCGGGCGGCGGCAGCTCTTTCAGGCGCAGAAACAGTCTCCGCTCGCTCCTCAATTAAGAGGAGCGAGCGGAGCTGTGGACGCCGCTTAGGTTGCCTGGTTCGTGGTTGTTGTGTTAAGCCAACCCGGGTTGCGGTAGCATATCATGCCGTGTCTCAAGGTGTGGCGGTGATGTTAGTCATCGTGCTCGTGCAGAGCGTGCCGTTGTTGTGGCTCGTTACCGCCAGCCCTATCGTCGCGTTGCTCGCCATGGTGATGGTCTGGGTCGAGCCGATCTGCGTCCAACTGGTCCCGTTGGACGAATAATACGCCGCGAACGAGTTTGCGGCGCGCACCAACCGCACATAGCGAGGTGCGGTCACGCCCGTAATCGCAGTGAACGCGGTCGCGCCACCCGTGCTGGTTCGCCACTGGAAGCTCACCCCGCTGCCTGGCGTGATGAATACAGCAGCCGAGATGGCTCCGGCCGCCGTGCTCTCGCGGATCATTACACCTGCCTTGGCCCACGAATTGGTATTTTGAACCGACGTGACTTGGGCAGCGATCGCACAGTCGCCGCTGGACGGCTGATACACGTAGCGGAACTGGTCCGATCCGTTCCAGATGTCCGAGCCGGAGCCGGTCACCGTGAAGATTCCGCCGCTGGCGCTCCAGCTTCCGGTCGCCGCCACCGCGCCGATGTCCGCCGTCGCCCACGGCGGGGCGCTGGCCTGGCTGGAATTCACGCTGCTGCTGAATCCATTCAAGGCATTGACGACGTAGTAGTAAGGGGTGTCGTTGACGAGGCCGGTGTCGGTGAAACTCGTGCCGGTGACGGTGGTGACTGTCGTGTAAGGCCCGCCGCTGACGGTTGACCGTTGGACGGTGTATCCGATGGCTCCGGCCACGGCGTTCCATGAGAGCGTGGCCTGCCCGCTGCCCCGAGCGACGGTCAAATTCGTCGGCGCGGGCAGCGTCGCGACGATAAAGGCCAGGTCGTCGTAGCGCACCAAGTTATTTTGCGAGAGCGCAAAGCGCACGATGGGGTTGGCCACTGTGCCTGAGAGGCCGTGGAAATAGACATTGTCCGCATTCGCTCCCGAGGTGCTGGCGGTCGTGTTATCCTGATAGGTGACGGTCAGCACGGGAATGCGAGTCGCATCATTCCGATCTGTGTTGAAGATGCCGACGGCAAGCAGGGGTTTATCCGGAATGAAGGTTCGGGTCGCGCCATTGCCGGCGAGGCCTAATACGAAATTCCCGGAAGTGGCTTCGCCTGGGACGGAAGCTTGGTTGATACCGGCGCCGCCGGCGCCTTCGTCCAAAGTCAGAGTCAGGGTATTAGTCAGGGAAGCGCCATACTTCAGGGGGATGGTCTGTCCGGCAACAGCCGTGAAGGAGGCCCCGTCAAAATTCCACACACCTCCGGTATTGTTGGCAAATGCGGTTGCGAGGTTTGAGGCAAACGTCGCATAGGTCATGGAATTGCCCGTGGCTTCGAGAATCGTTTTATTGTTCCCGTTGAGGGTCCCCGCCGTGTGGGTGGCAATGTCGCCGTAGAGCAAGCCGCGTCCCCCGAAATAACAGCGGCCGTAAATTTTCGGATCGCCGGTGATTTGGGATACACCGCCGTATTGGTGCTGGTCATCGTTGAGGCGTATCCAACTCGCGCCCGTATCCTCGGAGCGGTAGATACCCCAGACATTGTTGATTTGCCCGCTCAGGTAGAGGACCGGATATCCGCCGCCACTCGCCGTGCGACCGAAGCCGATGCGCTGGGCATTCTGGATGCCGCTCACTTTGGTGAAACTCACGCCGGAGTCGGTCGAGTGCCAGAGACCTGCTCGGCTAGTGTCGTAGTCGATGCACGGAATCCAGATGTCACCTTCCCGGCCAAAAACAGTGCGCATGGCTTTATCCACGTTGAAGGTGTTCGGGGCGCCAGGGCTGACCGTTGCTCCAGCGACAAAACTCGCGCCGCCGTCCGTGCTGCGGTAAACCACTCCCGTCGAGGTGATGTAGAGATAGAATTTGTTGCTGTTGACCCGGTCGGAACAAAGCAGCGGCATCTCCCATGAATAGGTCGGCGTGAGGTTGCCGACACACGGGGTCCAGGTCGCGCCATTGTCGGTTGAATACGACGGAGCTGAGCCCGTTGAAACCCAGACCAGCCGGGTGCCGTCTGCGGACATCGAAATCACGCCGGGGTCGTTGTCCGCGGCGGAGGGATGCGTGGAGAAATCCGTCCACGTTTTTCCGCTATCGGTCGAACGCCCGCCCCGCGACGCACCATAATGGGTGCGGACGACGATGGCGGGGTTCTGCTCCGCGTAATCCACGCTCGTATTGCTGCTATGGAACGGGATGAAGTGATCTTCTTTTTCGGGGGAAACAGTGGGGTCGTAGTCCGCAAACCCGCCGATGTCGCCGAACGCGCAGTAAAACAGAGGTCCGCTGGGCGGACT
>JAHFTG010000144.1 GCA_023269455.1 Opitutaceae bacterium
GCAGTGGGACTGGTTCGCGCCGGCGAGCCGGCAGGTGTTTACTTCAAAATCTTTCGTGATCACGCCGCGTTCCGATCGCATGGGACTGCGGCTGGACGGACCGGCGTTGAAGCTCAAGGAGCCGCGCGAACTCGTTTCGGAGGGCGTGGGGTTTGGGTCGGTGCAGGTGCCGCCGGACGGACGCCCCATCGTGCTCATGGCGGACCGGCAGACGCTCGGCGGGTATCCGAAGATCGGGCACGTGATCGCGGTCGATCTGCCGCTGCTTGCGCAGGCGCGGGCGGGCGTGAAGGTTAACTTCATCGAGATTTCGCTGGCGGAGGCGCAGGCGCTGTATCTGGAAGAGGAGCGGGCCATCGCGATGTTTCGGGCGGGTGTGGCGGCGAGACTGTGTCACTGAGATGCCGCACATCGATCTGAACTGCGATCTGGGCGAGGGGTGCGGGCACGACGATGAGCTGATGACGTTGATTACCTCGGCGAGCATCGCGTGCGGCGGACATGCGGGCGACGAGGCGATCATGCGCACCACGGTGAGAAAAGCGCAGGAGCACGGCGTGGTCATCGGGGCGCATCCCGGGTTTGTGGATCGCGAGCATTTTGGGCGTCGGGAACTCGCGCTGTCGGCGGAGGAAATCGTGGAGTTGGTGCAGACACAGGTGCGGGTGTTGCAACGCGTGGCGGCGGGCGAAGGCGCGGTGGTGCGCTACGTGAAACCGCACGGTGCGCTTTATAACATGGCGGCGCGGACGCCGGTGATCGCGGAGGCGATGGCGCGCGCGGTGGCGGAGCTGCGTGGAGCGGACGGAGAAGGGCTGGCTCTTTATGGGCTATCGGGCGGCGAGTTGCTGCGGGCCGGTCGCGAGCGCGGACTGGTGGTTAAGGGCGAGGTGTTTGCCGACCGCACTTACCAAGAAGACGGATCGCTCACGCCGCGCTTGAGGGCGGATGCGCTGATCGAGGACGAGGTGCTGGTGGTCGGCCAAGCATTATGGATGGTCCGTGCGGGGCGCGTGAAAACCACGGAGGGCGCGGAAGTGACGGTGCAGGCCGATACGCTTTGTCTGCATGGGGACGGCGCGCAGGCGTTGGCGTTGGCGCGGAGCGTCCGGGTGAATCTGGAGCGGGCGGGCGTTGAGGTGAAGGCGTGCGTTTAGGCCGCCGGTTTTTCTGAAGCTGCGCGCGAGGCGCGCACGATCAGCACGACACCGGCGACGATGAGGAAGGCCGAGTAAAACGTTCCCCGGCTCAGCCCAAGGATGAGATTGATGCCCGCATCCGGCTCGCGAAAAAGCTCTCCGATGGCGCGCACGATGGCGTAGGCGATCAGGAATTCACCGGCGAGACGGCCCGGCTGGCGGCGGGTTACGTCGGTGCGCCAGAATCGCCATTGCATGAAGGCGAACAGGAACAGGCCTTCGAGGCCCGCCTCGTAAAGCTGGGACGGATGGCGCGGGGCGATTTCGGAAACCGGCGTGCCCTCGGGCGCGCTGAGCGGGAAGATCACCGCCCAGGGGGCGTTGGTGATTTTGCCCCAGAGTTCGCCGTTGATGAAGTTGGCGATGCGGCCGAAGAGAAGCCCGAGCGGCGCGACGGAGACGATCAGATCGGCGAGGTGGGAAAACGGGATGCGCTGTTTCCGGCTGAACCAGATGAGGGCGATGGTTACGCCGATGAAACCGCCGTGACTCGCCATGCCGCCTTTCCAGACTTTGAAAACACCGAGCGGGTCGGAGGTGAAACTTTCCCAGCCGTCGTATAAGAAATAGGAGCCGAGTCGTCCGCCGACGAGCACGCCGACCACGATGGCGATAATGAGGTCGGCGATCTGATCAGCCGGGAGGCGTGATCGCCCGGCGCGTGCATAGGCGTGCAGTAAAAGCGCGCCTCCTAGGAAGCCCATCAGGTAGGCGACTCCGTAATAGCGAATGCCGAAATCGTCCGAAAAGCGGACGATGAACGGGCTGAGATCGTGAACCCAATAGGCGAGAAACATGCGGGGAGGGAGGCGGAAGCTGAGAGCTGAGAGGCTAGAACTGAGAGCAGGAAAGGAAACTTAGGAAAACTGGGCTCACGGGGCTTACGCTTTCGGCGGTTGGGGGAGGAGTGGCGCGGAGGGCGCGTCGCCCGGGCGGCGGGGGCGCGCTTGTTTTTGCTGCTTGGTCCGGGCGAGTTCGCGCATGTCCACAGCGACGTCGTCTTTCTCGAAAATCTCACGTCCGAGGAGTTGCTCCATGACGTCTTCCATCGTCACCACGCCGGCGGTGAGGCCGAATTCATCCACGACGACGAGCAACTGCTGGTGGGTTTTAAGGAAAACCTGGAGGGCGTTGGCCACCGTGACGGTTTCAGGGATGAAATGGATTTCCTGCATGAACTTCTCGATAGGCTCGGGATCCTGATTGGCGGCCTTGGCCTTCAGGAGATCACGACGACGAGCGAGGCCGGTGATGTCATCGAGGTTTCGCCCATACACGGGCATGCGGGCAAACGGCACGTTGGGGAACTCGACGAATATCTCGCCGACGGTAGCCTGCTTGCGAAGGGCGGTGACGACGGAGCGCGGCGTCATGATCTCGCTCACCCGGACGTTGTCCAAGGCCAGGGCGTTGGCGATGAGGGTGGATTCGTTTTTCGTGAGCGAGCCCTCCATCGCCCCGCGTTCGGCGAGCAGGATGATTTCTTCGTCGGAGGTGTGGGTGCTTTCAGAGGTGCGGATGAAAAGACGCACGATCACGTTGCACAGGTAGGTGACGGGGCGCAGGGCGTTGCGCAGGAACGCCAGCGGATAGACGATGTGCGGCTGCAACGCGCGGCGGTAGGAAACGCCGATGTTTTTCGGGAGCACCTCGGCGAAAACCAAAATACCCAGCGTGAGAACGCCCGAGATCGCGCCGAGCATCGCTTCGCCGAAAACCTTGGTGGCGAGTCCGCCAATGGTGATCGATCCCAGGGTGTTGGCGATGGTGCTGAGGGTGAGAATGGTCGAGATGGTTTCATCCAGGCCGACCTTGAGCTGCTCCAGCAACAGGCCGCGACGAGGCCGTGATTTCTTGAGGGTTTCGATCTCGATGACCGAGGTGCTCAGGATGAGCGCCTCCATGAGCGAGCACAGAAAACAGATTCCGAAGGTGAACGAGATGGCGACGACTAACCAGAACATAGGAGGCGAGTGTATGTCTTCGGTTGGGTTTACGAATAAAAAAGTGAACCCGGTTTTTCCATTTATTGGCCTTGACCGATGTTGATGGGGAAAAATACTTCTTCACGTCCACCCCGGACTTATCCCCTATGAAACTCCGTTTTTTGGTTCCGGCTTTGCTTGCCGGTCTTATCCTTTCCATTTCCTCCGGCTGCGCAGTGACCTCGAAGGGCCGCACTCAGACAGTCGTGGTCCGTTCGGCTCCCGAGGGTGCCGTCGGTTTGATCAACGGCATCGAGGTCGGCAAGACGCCCTTTAAAATCAAGCTTCCCCGCGTGAGTGCCGCGACCATCGAGCTCCGTAAGGAAGGCTTCGAGAATTCCACCGTCGTCGTTCTCCCGGTCGCCAACGAATACGAGAAGAACACCTTGCGCTGGGGTATCGACTACGATCTGGGCGCGATGACCGATCTCTCCCCCAACGATATCAACGTTGCCCTGCGTCCAGCGGTGGCGGCGGAAGATGGGGTTGATCGCTTTGACGAGATGAGCATGCGTGTGCTCAAGGCCGACGCCATGCTCGCCGCCAAGCAGATCACCCCTCAGGATCACAAGTATATCGTTGATCAGCTCGTTAAGTTTTACACCCGCTGAGCGCGGGTTGCAGGGGAATTTGATCCACTGTGCGCGAAGTGGCTTGCGCACAGTGGACTGCCGGAGCCTAGACTGGCCCGCATGAGTGATTTGAAACGAACGCCGCTGCGCGATTTTCACGCGGCCCACGGAGCCCGGCTGGTTGATTTCGCCGGCTGGGAAATGCCGGTCCAATACCGGTCCATCCTCGAAGAACACAAGGCCGTGCGCCGCGCCGCCGGTTTGTTCGACGTGAGCCACATGGGCGAGGTGGACGTGCGTGGGCCAGACGCCGCGCGGTTCCTGAATCACCTCGTCACAAACGATGTTTCCAAGCTCTTCCCGGGCCGGGTGATTTATTCGCCGATGTGCTACCCCAATGGCGGCGTGGTGGACGATCTACTCGTCTATATGCGCGCGCCCGAGGATTATTTTCTCTGCATCAACGCCGGTAACATCGACAAAGATCTCGCCTGGCTGCACGAGCAGGCCAAGGGCTTTGCAGTCACCGTGAGCGACCGGTCGGATGATTACGCCTTGCTTGCGGTGCAGGGGCCGCGTGCCGCCGCCATCGTGCAAACGCTCACGGGCGCCAAGCTCGATGCGATCAAGTATTATCACTTCGCCGAGGGCACCGTGGCGGGCATCCAGTGCATCATCAGCCGCACCGGCTACACGGGCGAAGACGGTTTTGAACTCTATCATGCCAAGTCCGAGGCCGTCGCGCTCGCGGAAGCCCTACTGAAAGCCGGCTCTCCGCACGGTCTTGAATTGGCCGGGCTGGGGGCCCGCGACAGCTTGCGCCTCGAAGCGGGTTATCCGCTCTACGGGCACGAGATCACGGCGGATATCTCCCCGCTTACGGCCGGTCTCGGCTGGACCGTGAAGCTCGACAAGTCTGACTTCATCGGACGGACCGCCTTGCTGGCTGAGAAAACTCAGGGTGCCTTCAACAAAGTCATCTTTTTTAAGACTGGAGATCGTCGCATCGTGCGTGCTGATACCCCGGTGCTGAGTCCGGCAGGCGTCATCGTCGGCCGCGTTCTCTCCGGCACCCTTTCGCCTATCATAAACGAGGCGATCGGCTCGGCTCTTGTTTCGACCGAAGCGGCCGCCGCGCCGCTTGCGGTGGACATCCGCGGCACGTTGATTCAGTTGCACCTCGCCAAACCTCCCTTCGTAGAACTAAAAAAATCCACATGAGCAGCGTTCCCTCCGATCTCCGTTACGCAAAATCCCACGAATGGCTGAAGCCCGCCGGCGACGGCACGGCTTTGGTCGGCATTTCCGACTACGCGCAGAGCAGCCTGGGTGACATCACCTATGTGCAGTTGCCCAAAGTCGGGACTTCCTTCGTCGCCGGCCAGACCTTTGGCGTGGTTGAGTCGGTGAAGGCCGCATCCGATCTTTATCTTCCTGTCGCGGGCACGGTGACCGAGGTGAACACGGCTTTGGATTCTGCGCCTGAGACCGTGAACCAAGCGCCTTATGAAGGCGGCTGGATACTCAAAATCAAACTGGCTGACCCCGCAGATGTCGCGACGCTTTTAGACGCATCCGCTTACGAAAAGTTAATCGGTTGAAGTGAGCTTTCTCTCAGTCTGCCGCCATTCACGAAGATCGTTCGTCCGGTCCTGCAAGGGCCGATGCAGAAGAAGCCCACTGCAAACCTCCGCTCGTCTCCCTCTCGTGGGGAAATCAGGGTTGCGAATCGGTGCGGGGAATGGCGCCTCTTCTCTGGTTCATGGAGCTCATTTTTAGCGTAACGCACCCGAGGACGGGGTCGTGCCGGGACTGCTGAACATAAATCTCGGCGGTTATCAGGTCGGTGACATCAGAGTTCAGCGCGGCTTTCGATATCGATGCGAACAAGGTCGGCAGGGGTATCGCCGAGACCATCCTGGCCTAGCCGAATACCCCCATCCAGTTTGCCGCGATGCCTCCCTCACGCAGCACACGCGCATGACGCGCGCCGGGAGCCGTAAGCTTGGCGATCACCAAGAGCAACGTGCTCCTGTTGATGAGGGGGATTCCGGCGAAGGAATCGGCGGCTGTCATTTCGAGGTTCCTTTGGCGTCGGCCTCGCGACGGGCGCGGGCGGCGACCCGATCAAAACTCCAGTGAAGGATCGGTGCGATCAGGCTGTGCAGCCACGAAAGGACGGTGAGTTGAAAGCCCGGAGTGACCGAGAAGCGTCCGCTACGCGCGGCGTCGAGCGTGACGCGGGCGACG
>JAHFTG010000017.1:0-8975 GCA_023269455.1 Opitutaceae bacterium
GGGCTGGATGTCGGCATACCACGGATAGCGGGTGGTGTTGGAGTGGCAGTCGTAGCACGCGACGGACAGGAGCTGCTGGACGGCGGGCGGGGTGCGATAGTGGTCGGCGAGGTCGTTTTCGGATGGGCGCGGGGCGATGTTTTTGGCGGGGCGGATGAACTGGATCGCGACGAACAGGACGGCGAGGCCGAGGAGAATTTTTTTGAGGAGCTTCACCGGGGCTGATGACACGCGGCGAGGGGCTTGGTGTCAAAAAGGGAACGGTGCGGGGGAGCGATGGAGAGAGGAAGGAGGAATCGGAAGCGGAGTTTTTAACCACTAATGGAATCGCCCAATGGGGCGATTCGGTGGGAGCGGTTTCGGCCAATGGCCTTCACGGTTGAGCGGAGGCGCGGCTGATGCCGCGATGGGAAATTAGAGGGAGCGGAGGAAGGCCGAGGGGTTGTTGTTGCGAGGTGGCCGGGAGCTGGACGTAGCGGGAGCGGGCGGCGGCTTCGCCGTCGTGGAGGTAAACGGGGCGGTCTTCATCGGGGGAAACCGGATTTTGGCGGAGAAAGCAGACCACTTTACGGGGGCCTTAATGATTTTGGACGGAAGCCCTCGCGTAGGAGCGTCTGGTGCAAGGAATGCTTTGTTAAGGCAATCATGACGCGAATTATACGATGGATGGGGGTGTTTATGGCCGCAGGGTTGATGCTGTTGGCGGCGAGTCGGGGCGCGGACGAAAAGCCGCCGGCGGATGTGACCGTGGCGCTGAAGCAGGCGCTCAAGGAAAAACGCGTGGTGGTGTTTACCTACAAAGGGCATTCGCGGACGGTGGAACCGCACGCGCTGGGCAAGGGCACCGAAGACAAGCCGGTGCTGCTGGCATGGCAGACGGCGGGCGGGAGTCAGACGGAGCCGCCGCCGGGGTGGCGGGTGTTTTTGGTGACGGAGATCAAGGAGCTGGCGATGACAGAGAAGACGTTCGCCAAACCGAGGCCGGATTACGGCAATCACAAGGTGGGGCGCGGGCTGAAATCAGTGGATGCCGAGGTGGCGGCCGAGTGAAAGAGAGTGTGTGGACAGAGCGGACTCGGAATTCGGAGACGGAGTTTTTAACCACTCATGAAATCCGCCAATGGGCGGATTTTCTGGAAGTGGTTTCAGCCAATGGCCTCCACGGTTGAGCGGAGGCGCGGCTGATGCTGCGGGGGAGAGTTTCATGCAGGTGGTCGCTTAAAGATTCACAGCGGCTCGGTGCCTTCGCTGAGGATGCGGAGGTAGTTTTCGTAGGCGAAGACGCGGTTGCGAGGTGTGCCGGTGAGTTCGTTCACAATACCGAGCTTGGTCAGGACGCCCAATGCGGCGTTGGCGGTGGGTTTTGAAACTTCCAGCTCTTTGACCAGGCGTGAGGCGCTGACCAGCGGTTGTTTTTGCATAAACTCGTGCACGCGTGAAGCCGAGCCTGCCGCGCGGCCAAGTTCGTAGATGCGTTGGCGATCAGTTTGAAACAGCGCGAGCAACCGGCCCACGGTTTCGGCGGCTTGCAGGGCGGTCTCGGCCACGCCGTCGAAGAAGAAGTCGAGCCATGCCTCCCAATCACCAGTGAGCCGGACGCGTTGCAGCAGGTCGTAGTAGGTGGCGCGGTTTTTCTTCAGGTAGAGACTGAGGTAAAGCATCGGTTCGGGCAGCACGCCTTCGTTGCACAAGAGCAGGGTGATGAGCAGACGTCCGATGCGTCCGTTGCCATCGAGGAAGGGATGGATTGTCTCAAATTGGACATGGGCGAGCGCCGCTCGCACGAGCGAGGGTATGGTTTCGTCGTGCAGGAATGTTTCTAGATTGCCGAGCCCGGAGATCAACTGGTCCGGGGGAGGCGGCACGAAGAGGGCATTGCCCGGACGCGAACCGCCGATCCAGTTTTGCGAGGTGCGAAATTCGCCGGGTTGTTTTTCCGCACCGCGTCCTTTGGCCAGCAATTCGGCGTGGATCTCGCGGATGAGGCGCAACGACAACGGAAAGCCATCGCGCAACCGTTTGAGCCCGTGGTTCATGGCCGCGACGTAGTTTGAGACCTCTTGCACGTCATCCAGCGGCACGCCGGCGGCAGCATCGTTTTCGAACAAAAGCAGCTCCGACAGGGTGGATTGGGTGCCTTCGATTTGAGAAGAGAGCACGGCTTCCTTGCGGATATAGCTGTAAATGAACAGGTGCGGATCGGGCAAAAGGCCGGTAATGCCACTTAGCCGTCCCAACGCCACGCTGGCCCGTTGAAGTTTGGCTGTCTGGATATGAACGGGTGGTTCCGGGGGTAAATTATTGGGCACAAAGGCGAAGCAGGCTTCACCGATCATGCTGATCGGCGTTTTGTAGCCCGTTGGACCGCGTTCCATTGGTAAAGCGAAAGCTCATTCGCTTTACTTGGCGATCATTAAGTAAAGCGAAGGCCTGTTTGCTTTACTTGAGAATGACGAAGTAAAGCGAACCTTACTTAGCGGTCAGGCCAAGATGCGGCGCAAGCTGTCCAGGTCCATGACGGACGCCAGGCTTTCTTCTTGGACGACGGCGGCGGCCAAGGCGGCTTTTTCGCGTTGGAGGAGGCGGATTTTTTCTTCGACGGTGTGTTCGGCGAGGATGCGATACGCGATGACGGGCTTCGTCTGGCCGATGCGGTGGATGCGGTCGATCGCCTGCGCTTCCGCCGCCGGGTTCCACCAAGGGTCGTAGAGGATGGCGTAGCTGGCGGCCGTCAGGTTCAGGCCGAAGCCGGCGGCTTTGAGCGACAGGAGGAAAACGGTTTTGGTCGGGTCGGTCTGGAAGGTGTTGACCAGCTCGGCGCGGTTTTCGGTCGCGCCGGTTAACATCAAATGGCCGATGCCACCGGCGACGAGGCGGTCGCGGATGATGTCGAGCATCTGCACGAATTGGCTGAAGACGAGAACCTGGTGGCCTTCCTCGGCGAGTTCTTCGATGCGTTCGAGCAGGGCTTCGAGTTTCGCGCTGGGGAGCGTGGCGTGCGCGGGATCGACCAGCGCGGGATGACAACAAATCTGGCGCAACCGCAGCAGGCTCGCGAGGACGTGGAAGCGAACGGAGTCGAGGGCCTTGGTCGTCTCGACGCCGAGGAGCTGGGCGCGGGCGCGTTTGAGCTCGGCGTCGTAGAGTTTCCGTTGGCCGCCTTCGAGTTCGACGATGATTTCATCTTCGGTGCGCGGGGGCAGATCGGGCGCGGCCTGGGCTTTGGTGCGGCGGAGGAGGAAGTGCCGGACGCGGCGGTGGAGGCGGGCGAGGGCGAGCGGGTCGGCTTCGTTATACTGGCGGCGGAAACCGGCTTGGTCGCCGAGCAGGCCGGGCTGGGCAAAGGCGAACAGGCTCCACAGATCGGCGAGGCGGTTTTCGATGGGCGTGCCGGTGAGGACGACGCGGTGTTTTGCGCGGAGGGAACGCGCGGTGACGGCAACCTGGCTGCCGGGGTTTTTGATGAACTGGCCTTCGTCGAGGATGACGACATCCCAGGAGATCGTGCGGAACGCAGACGCGTTGAGGCGGAGCTGGGTGTAGTTGGCGACGAGGAGTTGCGGGCCTTTGGTGATGGCGGCGGACGCGGCTTGGGTGTCGGTCGAGAACGCCGCGATGGTGAGGTCGGGGGCGAAGCGCGCGGTCTCGGCGAGCCAGCCGTGAGTGACGCTTTTCGGGCAGACGACCAGCGCGCGGAAGGGCGGTGCATCGGCGGCGCGCGGCGCGCTGGCGAGGTGCAGCAGCCATGCGAGGGTCTGCACGGTTTTGCCCAGGCCCATGTCGTCGGCGAGGACGCCGCCGAAGCCTTGGGCGGAGAGATGGGCGAGAAATTGAAAGCCTTCGAGTTGATACGGGCGGAGCGTGGCTCGCAGGCCGGCGGGGAGCGTGGCGGGCGGGAGGGAGGCGATGCGGGCGGCACGGTCCTTGAGAACGTGGACGAGCATCGCGTCGCGCGCGGCGAGCGCCTCGGCTTCGAGCGCGAGTTGCAGCACGTGCAGGCGGTGCTTGGCGGGGCGGCCGCCGGTGAGCACGTCTTCCACGCCGAGGCCGAGACGGTCGAGGGTGGCGGCGGTCTTGGCGTCGAGATTTGAAGTGGTCTCGACGCGGCGCCAGCCGTGGCGGGGAAGGTGAACCCATTTGCCGCGGGCCTTTAGCAGCAGGGCGATTTCGTCGGACGTGAGGTTTGTATCCGCCACGCGAAGACCGACGGTGAGGTCGAACCAATCTTGTTCGGAGCCGGGCGCGGCGACGATGGACAGGTCCACATCGGCGCGCAGCGGCTCGCCGAGGAGGCTCGCGAGTTCGGGCGAAAGCTCCACGTCGAGCGAAGGCAACTGGGCGGCGTGCCAGGCGAGAAATTCGTCGGGAAACGTGTTGTTTACGGGGCGTGTCCAGGAATCGGCCCAGCCGTCCCACACGAGGCGGAAGCCATCGAAATGGGCGCTGGCGGCGCGCGCGGTCGCGAGGTCGAACTCAAGCACGGGCTCGCCGATGACGCGCGGCGGAGGCGTGGCGTTTTTGGACCAATGCCAGGCGGACGGAGCGCCGGCCCATTGTTGTTCGCACGCCGGATGATCGGAGCGGGCGGTGAGTTGGGCGTGAAAATCGCGCTCGGCTCCGTCGAATGCGGGCGAGAGCCAGCACTTGAGGTGCGGGCGCAGCGTGATGACGCGCACCTCGGCAGCGAGACCGGCGGGGAGGCGCAGGCCGGCGGCGCGCAGGCGCGGGAGCAGGCGGGCGTCCTTAAGTGCGGCGACGGGCAGGCGGGCCGACGGGGTGGGCGGCGGGCCGCGCCAGATGCGGCCGTCGAACAGGTAGAGCGGCGTCGGCCTTGATGCGATGAGCACGGCATCGTCGGCGACGCGGCCATCGGGAGCGACGATGCGGAGATCGAGTTGGTCGGGCTTGGCGGTCGAGGCGACGGCCTCGGGCACGAGCGCGTCGGGCTCGATGACGAGCGGGCTGCCGTCGGGCATCGCGAGGGCGGGGCGCGCGGCTTGGGTGCGGAGCAGGCCGGTGACGGCGGCTTCGGGCAGCGGGCGCTTGTTGGAAAGGCCGAACTGCGTGAGGCGGCACTCGGCGGCGAGCGCGGCGGCGAGCGCGGCTTCGGCTGGCGGCAATGCTTCGAAATCGGCGGGGCGCAACGTGGCGAGATCCGTCAGCCATTTTTGCGTGGGGGCTTTCCACGGTTTATCGACGGCCGACCGGACTTCGATCAGCCAGCGGCCTGTGAGATCAAGGCGCACGCGCAACCCGGCGAGACCGGCAAACGGGCCTGATTTTTCGGCGAAGGCTTTTTCTTCGGCGGAGGGCAACGCGCGCAACCAGCCTTCGAGTTCGGTTTCGAGCGCGCGTTCTCCGGCGGTCGAGGGGGCGGGCGCGCCTAAAAAGGTGCCGATCACCGGAAGAATATCGCCGGGATCGCGTCCGTCGCGCGCTCCGGATTCGACGGAGGAAATCCAGGCGAGGCCGGCGGCACAGGTGTGTTTGCAGTCTTTGCCGGCGGGGCAGGTGCAGCGCGTGGTCCATTCGCCGCGCGTGAGAAACAGGGTGACCGCGAAGGTTTTCTCGTCGGTTACCTTGGCGTTGACGAGATGGTCGGCGACGGAGGAAACGGACGTGACCGCGCCTGTCTTGAACAGCTCACTGCCGCGCTGGCGGACGGGTGCGGCAAACGAATCGAGGCGCATGCGCAGCGCATCGATCGCCTCGGGCGTGCGGACACTGCGCACGATGGGCTGGCGGTTGCCGGGTTTCATGGGATGTTGGTTTTACCTAACCGTTTTAACGCGAAGACGCAAAGGGACGGAGAAGGTCGCAAAGCGAAGCCTCGGCACTGCGCCTTGCTTTGCGATCTTCGGGTCGGTCTCTTTGCGTCTTCGCGTTAAAAAATCGGCTCAGTAAACCTGCTCTTCCAACAGAGCGAAGAGTTCGGTTTCGGTGACGCGGCGCTGCTGCATCGAATCGCGTTCGCGGAGGGTGAAGGTGTCGCCTTCTTTTTCGATGGTGTCGAAGTCGATGGTCACGCACCACGGCGTGCCGATCTCGTCCTGGCGGCGGTAGCGTTTGCCGATGTTGCCGGTCTCGTCGTAGAAGGCGGGGTATTTGCGCTTGAGCTTCGCGTAGAGCGCCTGGGCGCGGGCGACGAGTTGCTCCTTGTTTTTGAGCAAGGGAAGCACGGCGATTTTTACCGGGGCGATGCGCGGGCTGAGGCGGAGGACGGTGCGCATCTCGGTGTTGCCTTTTTCGTCGGTGACTTGCTCCTCGGCGTAGCACGAGGCAAGGACGGCGAGGAAGATGCGGTCGAGGCCGACGGCCGGCTCGATGACGTGCGGGACGAATTTCTTCTTGGTGGCTTCGTCGAAGATTTCCTGCGGCTTGCCGGAGGCGAGGGCGTGTTGCGTGAGGTCGTAGTTGCCGCGGGCGGCGATGCCCCAGAGTTCCTGCACGCCGAAGGGGAACTTGAACATGATGTCCGTCGTGCCCTTCGAATAGAACGCGAGTTTCTCCTTGAGGTGATCGTATTCGGAAATGTGAGACTCGGGCAGGCCGATGCTGAGGAGCCAGTCTTTGCACCAGTTGATCCAGTAGCGGTGCCACTTGGCCCAGTCGTCGTCTTCGTGGATGAAAAATTCCATCTCCATCTGCTCGAACTCGCGGGAGCGGAAGATGAAGTTGCGCGGGGTGATTTCGTTGCGGAACGACTTGCCGGTTTGGGCGATGCCGAAGGGCAGTTTGACGCGCGTGGTGTCCACGACGTTCTTGAAGTCGACGAACATGCCCTGCGCGGTCTCGGGCCGCAGGTAGGCGACGGACGAGGCGTCGGTCATCGCGCCGACGTTCGTCTGGAACATCATGTTGAAGGCGCGGGGCGGCGTGAGATCGGGGTTGCCGGTGGCGGGCGAGGGAATCTGCGAGATTTCCTCGGGCTTGGCCTCGGTGAAGTCGCGGATCTGCACCGGTGCGAGCGTGCCGGTGATGGCCTTCTTGCGTTTAAAAAGTTCGGCGGCGGCCTGGAGTTCCTCGGCGGTTTTTTCGGATTCGAGGGCGGAGACGTAGCCGTGGGTGACGCCGTCGATGATGACGGGGGCGAAGAAGAGCTGGTCGGCGCGGTAGCGGTTTTTGGAGACTTTGCAGTCCACGAGCGGGTCGGAGAAGCCGGCGACGTGGCCGGAGGCTTCCCAGACCTTGGGGTGCATGATGATGGAGGTCTCGATGCCGACGATGTCTTCGCGGCGGCGGACCATGTCGTTCCACCAGCAGTCGCGGATGTTTTTCTTGAGCTCGACGCCCATGGGGCCGTAGTCGAAGAAGCCGTTGAGGCCGCCGTAGATTTCCGACGACTGGAAGACGAAGCCGCGGCGTTTCGCGAGAGAAACGATGGCTTCCATGAGGTTCGAGGACTCGGGCTGCGTGGACATAAGGGCGACGAATTAGCGCAGCCCTCCGCCGGGGTCAACGCCGGGGTTGGGCGTCGGGGCATCCCGGATGGAACCTCCGATTTCCGTGAAAGTCCTACCCGGAGAATCCCAACCCTTTGTCATGAAAAAACGCATCGTCTCTCCCAAAGTCCTGCTCTGCACACTCTGCATCGCGCTTGGCGCGGGCAGTTTCGCGCTCTACGCCGACAACACCAAGCCGGCCAAGCCGGCGATGAACCTCCAGCTCGACGCCAAGCCGATCGACCGCGACACGGCCAACCGCGTGAGCTTCTCGCCCATCGTCAAAAAGACGGCACCGAGCGTCGTTTATGTTTTCTCCAGCAAGAAGGTCCGCAACGTCGCCGCGCAAAATCCGTTTTTCAACGATCCGATGTTCCGCCGGTTTTTTGGCGTGCCTGATGATCCCGACGGCAACAACGCCGGTCCGCGCGCGCCGAGCCAGTCGGTGCAGCAAAGTCTGGGCTCGGGCGTCATCATCACGACCGACGGCTATATCCTGACCAACAACCATGTGGTGGACGGCGCCGACGAGGTGAAGATCGCGTTCGGCGAGCCGCGCAAGGAATACAAGGCCGAGGTCGTGGGGCGCGATTCCAAGGTGGACATCGCCGTGCTGAAGATCGACGCCACCGGCCTGCCCGCCGCGACGCTCGGCGACAGCGACCAGCTTGAGGTGGGCGACGTGGTGCTGGCCATCGGAAATCCCTTCGGCATCGGCCTCACCGTGACGCACGGCATCGTGAGCGCGGTCGGGCGCGGCGGCCTCGGGATCGAGGACTACGAGGATTTCATCCAGACCGACGCGCCCATCAACCCCGGCAACTCCGGCGGCGCGCTGCTCGACACGCAGGGCCGCGTGATCGGCATCAACACCGCGATCCTCAGCCGCAGTGGCGGTTTCAACGGCGTGGGCTTCGCGATTCCTTCCAACCTCGTGCGTTCCATCGCCGAGCAACTCGTGAAAACAGGTCGTGTTGAGCGCGGCTTCTTGGGCGTGAACACGCAGACCGTCTCGTCGGATCTCGCGTCGGAATTCGGCGTCAACCACGGCGCGCTCGTGACCGACGTGACGCCCGGCAGCCCGGCGGAAAAGGCCGGCTTCAAGAGCGGCGACGTGATCGTGAAAGTGGACGATGTCGCGCTGGAAGATCCGCGCCGGCTCGCGCTCGCCATCAGCCGCCGTGCGCCGGGCACCGAGGTGAAGGTCGAGTATGTGCGCAACGGCAAGACCGAGACGGTGAAGGTGACGCTCGGCAGCCTGCCCTCGCAGTCGCTCGCGGGCGGGGACGATCCTGCGGCCAAGGACGACGGCGTGCTTAACGGTGTCACCGTCGGCGACCTCAATTATCAGGCGCGCCAGCAGTTCCACATTCCCGACGAGATCAAGGGCGCGCTCGTGACCGACGTGTCTCCCGACAGCGCCTCGGCGCGGGCCGGGTTGCAGGAAGGCGACGTGATCCTGAGCCTCGACCGCAAGCCGGTGAAAAACGCCGACGAGGCGGTGAAGCTCAGCGAGAAGATCAAGGGGCCGAA